>JAYWBY010000140.1:0-6373 GCA_043781115.1 Pseudomonadota bacterium | reverse complement strand
TAATCGAATTGCGAAATTCGATTACGTCGGGTGTCCCGAATTAATCCGAATTAATTTTACCACCAAGCTTCGAGCTGAGCGCCGGTCGAGAAGCCCTTGGTGTCGTTTTTGTAGACTGGCGCGCCGATCTTGCCTTTGGAATCGTCGTTCCAGCTGGCGTAGGTCGCGAAGAGGCGCAGCTGCGGGCGGGCCCAGAAGCCCTCGCCGGCAGTCACTTGCGGAGCAAGCGTGACTTTCTGGAGCTGCGAGCTCTTGTAGTCCTTGCCGACGAGAATCGCGTTGTCGACCTTGGTCAGGCCGTATTCGAAGGCCAAAGCCGTCGTGTTGGTGAAGTTGTAGACCGGGCGGAAACCCGCGGTCGTTTCGACCTTGTTCGGCACGGTGTCGCCAGCGGCGTTCTTGAAGCCGCCGAAATCGACGTTCTGATAAAGAACGACGAACGAGGTGGCAAGTTCCTTGGTGAACTGGGCGACGAGTTCTTCCACGATACGGGTCGTCTTCGAGTCCTTGCGGGCTTTCGCCGCGTCGTCGCTGCCCTTCTCGATGTTCTGAGTGCCCCAGGCGCCATACTCGGACAACGTGCTGCTCTGTGAAGCGCCGTCGCCGCCGTAGAGTCCACTGCCGTATTGCAGCGTCACTTTGTTGTATCCACCGAGGACGTCCATGCTGTCTATCAAGGCCAATTGGTTGCCGGTAAGCGGCTCCCAAATGTCCGAACCAGATTCGTGGCCGCGCTTGCCGGCTGTGCCATAGATCAGGACGGCTTCAAGTTTCCCGGCGCCGCCGATTTTGATGTCGGAAACGCGCAGGTCGGTGTTGTTTTGCGCTGGTCCGTCGGTCGTGCCCGCCGGAATGTTGCGCAAGAGAGCTACGTGCAGGTTGCCGAAGCCGACCGGAATGTCTTCCACGCCTGCGCCCGGGCCCGAGTTATTCAAGGTGTAGTAGTCGAGGATGTGAATGTCGTGCCGGCGGTAAAAGCGCTTGCCGACCCACGGTTTCGCCGACGAGCCGATCACGTGCTCGCCTTGGACGTAAGCTTCGCGAAGCGACAGAGTGAAGGCTTGGCCGAGCTCGGGGTTGCCCGCGGCGTCCCTGCCTTTGACTTGCGTGTCGGTTGGTTCCCAGTCGCGGTCGCCTTGGCTAACGGCGGCGAAACGGAAATGGGTGTTGAAGTGCGGATCGGCCGCGGTCTTGCCCAACAGGTTATTCTTGACGAAGTCGGCTTCGATGTACGTTTCGCATTCGTTGCCGAGGCGGAACTTGCCGGAGGCGCCTTCGGTGCCCTTAGCCTTGAAACAAACCTGGTCCGTGCCGCCGCGGCTCATGCCCATGCCGGAACGCATGTAGCCGTGGTATTCGAAATCCGGCGCGGCGTCGGCGGCCTTCGCTCCACTCGCCGCGAGCAACATCGTCGTCGCCAACATCACAATTCTAGTCGATCTGATCATCGGGAAAAACTCCACCGTGGTTCACATTGGGCGGCGAAATTAGCACAAGGCGGTGCCCTAAGCCACCCCGTCAACCCGGCCTAGCCGATCTCTCGGTCACGGGGCGGCAAACGGGGGAGGTGGCGTCATGATAGGGGTTTTCGAGCAGCCCGCCTGGTTCGGTTGGTCGCAGCAGGCGAGCAGGCGCTCGGCGGCCCGCTTGAAACCCGAGCTTTGCCACGCGGCGAGCGACGTTATCGCCGGTGCCCCTGGCGGCATCCAGTAGCGATGGGCGAAGGCCTGTCCCGTCGAACTCAAGTTGGCGTTGAGCGCCGTGCCGGCCGCTTGCCGGGCCCAGGCGGCACAGTCGTTGAGACTGCCGACGTTGTGGCAAGACGTGCATGATTTGCCGTCGGTGTCGGAAAGATCGGTGCTGGCGATGGCGAGAGATTTTTCCCATTTGTTGAATGCACGGCTGCCGATCATGCTGTACCGGCCGCTCTCGCCGCCGCCAAATGCCCCCGACGGCACGAGCGGATGGCCGTCGGCGTTTCGTACTTGGTCGACGTAAGGGCTATGCATCCAGGGGTCGGCGTCGTGGCAACGGTTGCACTTTTTGTCCGCGGCCGACTGCGGCGTCAACCAAAACTGTGACGCGGCGACCGCGTAGCCGGGACTACCGGCGGGGAGGGAGTCTTCCGTCGGCGGCGGGACGCGGCGACCGTCCATCGGCGCGTAGTTCGGCTTGAGCATCTGGTACCAGCACGACTCGCCCGTCACCCGGTCGTGTTGGAGAACGGCGACGTCTTCAAATAGCGGGTATGTCGCGCCGTCGTAGACCGTCCCCTGGTACGTCGTGGGCCCGAGGTGCGTCGTATACCTTCGACAGGTGAAAACGGTGTCGACGTTCGGATTTTCGCTGCCGTCAGCCCGGTAAGACTTGACGGCTCCGAGCCGCGAATAAGGAATACAGTGGCCCTGATCGCCGAGCCCAAGCATCGCCGGTTTGTCGCAGTTCATCTGATTGCCGCCTGTGCCGAATTGGTAGGCGGCGGCTTCTTGCGCGGTCAATCCGGCTTTGATTTCGACGCCGTCGATCGCCGTCGGAACGATCTGGCCGTCCAAGCAGTTGATAGGTTTGAAAGTGCCGAGGCGTTCGGCGCATTGCTTGCCGTATTCTTGGATGGTCAGCGGGCCGATGCCAGATGGCGTTGTGACGTGCACGCGCGCATAAGGTGTCCGGTTGTCGAAGCCGTCGCGGACCACCACCGTAAAGTAGTACTCGGCCTCAGGCACGAGCCCCTTCAGAACGACGCTCGCTTGATCCGTGATTAAACCTGTTGCCGGCCAACCACTCACTTCGACAGCTGAGGCGGTGGCCAAATCATCGGTGAAAGAATAATAGACCTGATAGCGCAAGTGATCCACGGGAGTGAGGTTGTCGCTGGCCTTCTCCCAAGCGAGTTTCAGCCCCCTGTCACTCAAACCCGACACGGTCAATTGACTCGTCGCGACGACTGGCGGCGCCCGGTCCTTCGCGGTCGCTTGTTTCAAGGTCTTATAGAGCGCCAGGTTGCCGCCGCGGTCCTTCACCAACACCGCGACGAAGTAGTCCGTGCCCGGTTGGAGCTTGTCGATCGTGACGCCATCCGCGTAGGGAGCGAAGTCTCGAAGTTTCGTGCCGCGAGTCAAGGCGTCGGCGGTCGTCTTGAATTCGAAGTCGGGCGAAACGAAAACGGCGTATTGGAGATCGAAGGGGAGCGTCAAGGCATCGCTGGCTTCTTCCCAATGAACGCGGAGCGACTGCTCGTTGATTTTCGGGATCGTCAATTTGCCGTCGCCTCCCGGCACCGCCGCGCTCGAGTCCTTGGCGTGCAACTTGACCGCGGTCTCGTCGACGGAAAGCGCGAAAGTCACGCCGTCCACGAGCGGGACCTTCACGTCCGAGAACGTCGCGATCGCCAATTCACTCTTGTCCTCCCCGAGCGCGGCCAAGCGGAAATCAAGCCTTGAACCCGCGCCGACCTGCCGGGCGAAGTCGGAGAATTCGCCCTTGCCGTTCCAGGGCCAGGTGGCCTCTGTCCAAGCGTCGCTGCCCGCGATGCGAAAGCGGACGCTCAAGGCTAGTCCTTGCACGAAGGGGTCGTTCTTCGGCGGCAGTGGCGCAGCCGGTTGCCCGCTGGTCAACCAAGATTTTATCTTGGCGGCGGATTCGGATGTGAGGGCAGTAGCCGGCGCGGGTGGCATGCGGGCGCCTTGGCCGGAAATGCGTTCGAAGATCTTTTGTCCCGCTTCGGCCTGGGTTGCGTAGTTGCCCTTGATGGGGAAGCTGGTGAGATCGGGCCCCTGCTGGCCCGCGCCGTGGCAGCTTGTGCAGCTCTCGGCGAAAATCGGCGCGAGATCACGCCACGTCACGACTGGCGTTTCACCCGAAGGAACGATCGACAGCGTGACCGTGTAGGGAAGGTCCCTGAGGGCCGGTAGCGCGTCGCCGTTCGGCGACGGCGATGGCGATGGCGATGGCGCGGCGGAGTCGGTATGGGAACGATGGGTTAAGCGCTCGCTCAGTTTGCAAGCGGAGCACAACGACAAAACCGCAAAAATCGCGGCAGCTTGGCGCTTCAAATGGACCATTCCGGCAGTCTAGCATGGACCGCCGGAACGGACGAGCGTCGTCGCTCTTTGAGGATGCTACGGCTGCGTCTTGACGAAGAAGGGACGCGCCGTCCTGCTGCCGCGGCGGAGCTTCATGTCACCGAACATGCGTTGCTCGTAGTAGGTCAACGAGAGCCAATATTTGCCGTCTACGAGGTGATCCACGCCGCTAGCGTCCGGTACCGTACCGATGACGGTCGACGTCAGGGTCGGGTCGTGAACGGCAAGGTTCCAGACGCCATTCCACGTATGATTGGGGCCGCTCAGCTGACCGACGCTGACGACGGCAATGCGGCGCTCACTGCTTTGGTATTCCGGCGAACGGAAGTCGTCCCAGCGGACCTCGGGATTGCCCTGGGTGTAGGTTTGGCCTACCTCCGGCTCGCGCAAGTTCGGCGAGGCCGACGACTCCAGGTGATCGAGCGGGAACCAGGCGTCGAAGTGCGAGCCGTCCTTCATGCCGAAGTGCAGCAGGTAGAGGCCCTCTTCCAGGGGCTCGCGGACATTGTCGCCGTAGAGCTCGATTTCGTATCCGTCATCGTCCTGGCTCACAGTCCATTCGCCGAGACCCGCTTGGTGATCAAGCACGACTTGGTCGGGGTAACGCACCAGCTGCAGCTGCGTGATCGTGTCGGCTTCCGGAACCGTGACGTCGAGGGCGAAGGCGAACTCGATGCCGTCGACTAGGTCCTTCCGATAATTCTTGAACTTCAGGTTCGAGAGTGGCGCGGGCAGACGCCAGTCGGCGGGCAGATGACCGTGGTTCACTTCAAAGGCTTTGTGCAAAAGGGCAAACACGTTTTGGCGTTCGACCGCGCCCGTCGCCGGATTGGCGAGCACTTCGCGCACGGACGTAGTCATCGCCGCGAAATCACCTCTAAGATAAGCCTGATTGGCGCGCGCGAGCGGCTCGTTCGCCTGCCCTCCGGCGGGCGCGAACCAACTCGCGCCTTGGGCGACGCTGGCCGAGGCAAGGGCTAGAATGGCGAGGTTTCTTGACACCGTGATCATCTTCAAACTCCTTCGGATGGTCGTTCACTCTTTTGAGCCACCTTGGCTCGACCCATCCAGCTTCGCAAACCTGGCGAACACGCGTGTCAGCGACGTGCCGCCCCTTCGTCAATTCTTCGTCAACTGTTGGTCGCCGATGTCTTTCGCCATACGATAGCCGACACCCCGCACCGTTTCGAAGTATTCGGGTGCGAACTTCTGCCGAAGCTGCAGCACGTGAGTGTCGACCGTGCGCGTCGTCGGGTAAGCATCGAATCCCCAAACCTGATTCAAGATCTCGTCTCGACTAAAGACGCGGTAGATGTTCTCCATGAAGTGCTTGAGCAAGGCGAACTCCATCCGCGTCAACTCGACCAAAGTCCCGTCATAGGTCGCGACATGCGCCGACAGGTCGAGGCCGATGCGATTATGCCGCAAGGGAGGGCATTTCGCGGGCGCCTCCTCCCGCCCGGCCGCGGCCTGGCGGAGGCGCGCTTTGACTCGCGCTAGCAGTTCCCGCGCCTCGAACGGCTTGGTCATGTAGTCGTCGGCGCCGAGCTCCAGAGCCAAGACTTTGTCGATCAGCTCGTGGCGCGCCGTCAGGAAGATCACCGGCACCTGCTGGCCGGCTTCCCGCCAGCTCCGGATCAAATCGATGCCTTGACCGTCCGGCAACGTCCAATCGAGGATGACGAGGTCCGGCGCCTGGCGCATCGATAGACGGGCCTCGGCTGCGGTCGACGCCAAATCGACCATAAATCCTTCGTTGCCGAGGTAGCGCATGAGCGGCTCGGCGATGGCGCGCTCGTCTTCTACCAGAAGTAGCCGTGAACTCATCGCGACTCCGTCAGGCGCAAGGTAAAGGTGGCCGGATGGCGGCGGAGCGACAACGTGCCGCCCAAGTCCTTGACGATCTTGGCGACGATTTGGAGCCCGAGGCCGAGGCCTTGCGTCTTGCCGTAAGGCGCGGCGGCGCTGAGCTTCGCGGCGTCTTCGTGGGGTAACGTGCCGGCGTCCTTGACGGCCACCTCCAACGCATCGCCACTGAGCCGCAGGCTGACGCGGACTTCCGGCTTTCCGTGGTTCAACGCGTTGTCGATCAGGTTCAACACGCAAACTTTCAGGAGGTAAGGGTCGACGCGAAAGCCGCGGTCGGTCGCAAGCGGTTCGACGACGATGCGCTGCTCGTAAGGTTCTAGGATTGACGCGAAGAACGCCGTGAGTGACGGCAAGCCCGGTTCGTCCGACGGCGCGCCGCGGACCTCTTCCGTCTTCAGATATCTGGTACTTCCGGCAATGAC
>JAYWBY010000139.1:0-6374 GCA_043781115.1 Pseudomonadota bacterium | reverse complement strand
GCTGCTGCTGCCGCTGCTGCCGCCGCGACCACCGCCGCCGCGGCCACGCCGGCCTCGGTTGCCGCCGCCGCCGCCGCCACCACCACCGCTGCGTTGCTGGCCGCCGTGCGATCTGCCACCGCCGCGCTGGCCTTGGGCCGGTCGGGGAGCGCGCGGCTCGTCGATCGAGCCGGTGTCGACGAAGTCTTTCGGAGTCATCACGGTGATGCGTTTTCGGATTAAGCGCTCGATGTCGGCGAGCATGCCGCGCTCGTCGGATTTGTCGTCGCAAAAGGCGATGGCCACACCTTCAGCCTTGGCGCGGCCGGTGCGGCCGATCCGGTGCACGTACGTTTCCGAGACGTTCGGCAGGTCGAAGTTGATGACGTGCGAAATTTCGTCGACGTCGAGGCCGCGCGAGGCGAGGTCGCTGGCGACCAGGACCTTGACCGTGCCGTCTTTGAAGCCCTGCAGCGCCCGTTGGCGAGCGGTCTGCGACTTGTTGCCGTGGATCGCCGCCGCAACGTGGCCGAGGCGGGTCAGCGTCTCCGCGACCCGGTTGGCGCCGTGCTTCGTTCGGGTGAAGACCAGGATTCGCGTCATCGTCTCGTCCGTCGACAAGAGGTGACCGAGGAGCCGCGTCTTGCGGCTTTGCGGGATGAAGTAGAGCCGCTGATCGATGATCTCGACCGTCGAGGACACCGGCGTTACTTCGACCCGAATCGGGTCCTTCAGCAAGCGTTTCGCCAATTCCGTGATATCGGAAGGCATCGTGGCTGAGAAGAGCAGAGTCTGACGGGCGCTCGGCAGCTTGGCGATGATGCGTTTGATGTCGTGGATGAAACCCATGTCGAGCATGCGGTCGGCTTCGTCTAAGACGAAGATTTCGAGGGTCGCGAGACTGACGAAACCTTGCTCCATGAGGTCGAGGAGGCGACCAGGCGTGGCGATGACGATTTCGGGGCCACGCTTCAGCGACTGAACCTGCGCGCCTTGGCCGACGCCGCCGAAGATGACGGTATTCTTCAAGCCGGTATGGGCGCCGTAGGCGCTGAAACTCTCGGCGATCTGGATCGCCAGCTCGCGCGTCGGGGCGAGAATCAAGGCGCGGATGCCGCGTTTTGGACTCGGGCTCAAAGCCAACCGCTGGAGGATCGGTAGCGCGAAAGCCGCGGTCTTGCCGGTGCCGGTTTGGGCGACGCCGAGGAGGTCGCGACCCTTCAGCACATCGGGGATCGCTTGGGTCTGGATGGGGGTCGGCTCGCTGTAGCCAGAGGCGACGAGGGCTTGAACAAGGGGTTCGATCAGCTGCAGCGAGGCAAAGCCTTCGGCGGCAGTAGACGCGGTTTTTCCTAGTTTAAACAGGTCAATAAGCTTTTTCATTCGTATCCATAAATAGAGGGAACATTTTGCGGATCGCAAGGTGGGGCGCCAGGCGCTCGGTCCTTAGATACACTAGTAGACCTTCCTTGTATCACAACCCCCGAGAATCTGCTAGGGAATACGGAAAGATGAGTCATACCGCATGCCCAATTGGAGGACCGTCATGGCAGCCAAAGGATCAGGCCGAATCATCGGTGGATGGCTGGCGCCGCACCCGCCGCATCTCGTGTATGGCGAAAATCCGCCACAGAACGAACCGCGCTCGCGCGGCGGTTGGGAATCTCTGCGCTGGGCGTACGACAACTGTCGCGCCAAGCTAAAGGAGCAGAAGCCCGACGTCATCCTGGTCCACTCACCGCACTGGCAAACGGTCGTCGGGCACCACGTTCTCGCCGTGCCGAAGCTCACCGGCTTATCCGTCGACCCGATTTTCCCGCATCTTTTCCGCTACAAGTTCGGCATGGACGTCGACGTCGAGCTCGCCGACGCGATCCACGGCGAAGCCCAAGAACTTGGGCTCATAGCCAAGAAGATGACCAACCCGAACTTCCGCGTCGACTACGGCACGATCGTGTCGCTGCACATGATGAATCCTGACTGGGACATCCCGGTCGTCGGCATCAGCGCGAATAACAGCCCGTACTTCTACGACGACAAGATCGGCCAGGACGAGATGACCAAACTCGGCGAGGCCACCCGTCGCGCCATCGAGAAGACCGGGCGCCGCGCCGTGCTTGCCGCCAGCAACACGCTGTCGCACTTCCACTTCTCGCGCGAACCGAATGCCGTCTTGCCGGAAGACATGAGCCAAGAGCACATCTTCAGCCAAAAGCAGTACGAATGGGACGTCAAGGTCATCAACCTGATGCGCCAAGGCAAGACCCAAGAGCTGATGGCGATCTTGCCACAGTTCATGGCGGAAGCCTTCGCGGAAGTGAAGGCCGGCAGCTTGACCTGGATGCTCTCCGCCATGGGTTTCCCGGAAATCCCGGCGACCCTTCACGGCTACGGCACCGTCATCGGCACCGGCAACGCCGTCATGGAGTGGGATCTTGAAGCCGCCACCAAATCACGAGGAGCCGTAAAATGAGCACCTTGACGAAGAATCTAGCTGGCGCCGCGCTCGTCCCGGGCCTGCCGCATCTGTTGAAGCCCGAACTCAACCCGCACTATGCCTCGCTGGCGAAGGCGCTCGGCGCCGTCGGCGACCGCTTCAAGGCTGAAGGCGTCGAGCGCGTCATCTACTACAGCACGCAGTGGATTTCGGTCCTCGGCCATCTTTATCAGGCCAAGGCCGCGCTGAAAGGTCTGCACGTCGACGACAACTGGTACGCGTTGACCGACCTGCCGTTCGACTTCAAGATCGACGTGCCGTTCGCCAAACGCATCGCCGAGAACGCCACGGGCGCCGGCTACCAAACGAAGCTGGTGGATTATGAAGGCTTCCCCGTGGACACCGGCACGATCGTCGCCGACCGGCTCTTGAACAAGGGGCGCTTTCGCACCGGCATGGTCTCCTGCTGCGTCTATTCCGACTTCGCCGACACGGTGAAGGTGGCTGGCACGATCGCCAAGGCGATAGCCGAAGACAACGTCAAGACCGCGGTCGTTTGCGTGTCGATGCTCTCCGGCCGCTTCTTCACGACCGACATCGACTACCGCGAGGACCACGTGTCGGACGCCAAGGACGACGAGTGGAATAAGCGCATGCTGGAGCTTCTCGAGCGCGGCCACTTTGAGCAAGCGGTCGCCTTGGCGCCCGAGTATGCCGGCGCGGCGCGCGTCGACATGGGCTTTAAGGCGCTGGCGTTCTTGAAAGGCGCCGGAGCTTTGCAACAAGGCAAAGCGGCTCGCCTTGGCGCTTACGGCCCGCTCTACGGAACGGGTGCGGCGGTCGTCGAGTTCTGAGATAAATCTCAATTCTCGTAAACGACATCGATCGTTTGAAGGACGCCCAAGGCGTCCTTCACTTTTAGGTGCACGTCCGCCGTGGGCGCCGTCGCCGGCACTTTGACGGAAAGTTGGCCGAGGGCTTCGGGCGCTAACGACGTCGTCAGGGAAGCTAGAAAGCCGGCGTTGTCGCTCGCAACGGTCAAGCCGGTCAGCGGGACCGCGCCCGAGTTCGACACCTCGATGGCGACCGTCTTGCCGAGGTCGCTCGGTCCGAGGCGGAGCGTCCGGATGCCGACGAGGAGGCTGCGGTCGGAGGACGCCGAAAAATCGCCGCAATCGGCTTTGAAGTAGCTGTCACAATAGGGCTGATGGCCGTCGCGAAAGTAGCGGGGACCCTCCCCAAAGACGTTACGGGAGTGGACGAGGTGCCCCAACGGATAGACGAGGACTGGCTGCATCGAGAAGATGTCGTAGTTGGTCAAGAGCTTGTGCGTGCCGTCGGCCAAATTTTGGCGGGCCAAAACCTTCGTCGTCGGGTTCTGTTGCCACAAGTTACCGTTGGCGATAACCAAGCACTGGTCGCCGACCAGGAGACCGCGTTTACCGTTGCGGAACGTGCTGTTTTCCACGATGAGCGAGTGGACGACTTCGCTGGCGTGGGAAACGGCATAGCGGCCGGTGAACACCGCGGCGTGCTCGCGGTGAGTTGGCTGCGGCCCGTTGATGAAAGTGTCGTCGGTCATCGTCACGTCTTCACCGTAAAAGCCGTTGCCGAAGGTCACGGGGCCAAGGTAGCCACCGTCCATTCCCGGCAAGTCGTATGGCGCCCAGACGGTGACCTCGAATCCAGTGCGTTCGATGTCCCGGTACGTGTTGCCTCGGAAGGTGTTGAAGTAGTTGCCGCTGATCGAGCGACTGGCGACGACGACGCCTTGAACCATGCGCGAAAACGAGTTGCCGGCGACCCAGTTGTCGAAGGCGTTGCCGTCGAGAGAGATGCCGGTGCTGGCGCCGCCTTTGGCAAACGTTTCGTCGTCCGCATAGGCGACGGGGAAGCTCGTTACGGTGTTGCCGATGACCGTATAATCCCGGTGCAGCGCGTCGACGGTTATCACTGACGAGGAGTCGGGCTGGACGGTGAACGGCGTTTCGACGACGAGCGAGTCGTGGTCGTAGGAGAGGATGCGACGAAATTGGCCGCGCCCGCGGCCGTTCAGGATCGAGACGAAGAGCTTTTGCTCCCCGAGTGCGCGCCTGAGGTTCAGGTCGAACTCTTCCGCGGACACCGGCGAGTCGAGGTGCTCGAACGCTCCGAAGGTGAAGCCGCCGAGGAGCGGGTAGTGGGACGCCGCAAGATTGGCGATCCTGATTTTCGTCGAAGACGGCGTGGCCGCGACGGTGCCAGCCCAGAGCCCTTTGCCGGTGCTGTGCAGCAGGATCGTCTCGCCTTTGTTGTCGCCCGGGATCGGGGCGACGTCTTGGCCGCTGTTGGCAACTAGCGCAATCTGCTCATTGCTGCCGTAGTTCAACTGGCCGACGTAAATTCGCTTGGAAATCAAGTCCGTCGCGAGAGGCGCCAGCTTCCAGTTCGGGCTGGAGAAGCGGTTGTTGACGATCAAGACGCGGCGGTTCCCCCCGCGCATCAGGATGCCGCCTTCGTTGCCGGCCTCTGGCGTCGCGTACTCCGCCGGAGAACCGAAGAAGTCGTTGTCTTCGAGCAGGAAATCGCTGGTGCCGATGAAGTCGAGCGAGCGCACGAAGCTCGACTTCGTGATCGACCCGCCCTTGACGACGAACGGGTTGTAAGTGGCGATCGTGTTGGTGGCGGAGTCGGCCGTGACGTGAACTTTGTAGAGCGTCAAACCCTGAACTTCTCCGAGAGTGGAGAAGAGCGACCCCGTGATGCCGCCCGAACTGGGGTTGGCAATGTGGACGTTCAGCGTTTGTATGCCAACGTTGCTTCCCTTAAACTGCAGGGCCGCCGTGTAAGGCCCGTCCGTCCGCATGACTTTCAGGTTCGTCAGGGTATCGACGCCGATGAGTTGGACACCGCTCTTGATCGTCAGCGTCTTAGTCAGATTGAACGTGCCGGCGCCAAGTTTGACGCCGCCGCCGGCGCTGGGGAGCCCGTTGATGGCAGCCTGAATGCGCGGCTGGTCGTCGGCAGGCGTCGGCGTCGCGGCGTTGACGGTGACAGTCACGGAGGAGGTCGATGGAGCAGCGGAGACCGTGAATCCAAGAGGCTCGCTCGTCCGGTAAGCGTCGGCGCCGGATCCCGGGCGGATGAACTGCAAGCGATAGGTGCCGATCGCCAAAGAAGGCAGCGTCAATTTGGCAATGACTTCGTCGTTCGCCGCTGCCTCCACTGCGTAAACCTGCACCGGATTTGTGACCGAGCTGATTTTGGCGTGCAGATTTCCCGAGCCGAAATTTCGGCCGAAGACCCGGAGCTGAGCCCCGGACCGGACGCCGAACGGCGCCGAGATCCAGCGAGGATCGGGGCGGTTCAACCAGTTGGCCGGTGAGACGCCTTGCTTGGTTTCGATCCAGTAAAACGCCACGCCTGCCGCGAGGGCCGAGGGAATGGTGACGAAAAGTCCGTCGCGCGTCACCGATTGAATCGTGCCGCGGCGGACGACGTCGGGATAGGCCGCGGCGACAAACCAGACGGTCGTGTCGGGATGGTCAACCGTCGCGTAGTATGAAAAAAGTTGCGCGCCGGTGAGTGCGATGGTCTCGCCAGGTAGTCCTGTCGTGAGCGCTTGGGCGACGTGGGGACCGACAGCGGGGACGGCGCAGGTGCCGTTTCCGATGGGACCACCGACCACCGGGGCTGGCAGGTTTTTCGGACCGTAGCAGGGAGGCATTGCCGGTGGCGCCGCGACGGCGGCGTCCAATGCGGTGCCGGGGTCGCTGCCGGGGTCGCTGCCGGGCGCATTGGGCCCAGATTCGGCGCTCGAACGGGCAGTCGAAGGCTCGGGATTGCCGCAAGACGAGAGCATGAATAGCGACACCATCGCGATTCGGACGATCATGTGGTCCTCGTAAGTCCTCGAAGTTAGTGCGATAGAGAGCCCTATCGGCCGAATGCACCAAGTTCTTGAAGGCACTTACGACGC
>JAYWBY010000138.1:0-2235 GCA_043781115.1 Pseudomonadota bacterium | reverse complement strand
GACGAAGACCAGTTTCGCGTCGCTCAAGTCGGCGCCGCGAAAGTTCCACCCCTGCCCGCGCTCGTCTTGCACAGATTCAAGGGTGACGCCGTTCAAGTCGGTGCATTCCGCGTCCTTCGACCGCAGCAGCATCGCAGTGTCGATGCGCTGGCGCGGCGCGGTTTGACCGTCCACTTCGCAAGCGCCCGATTGTGGGTTGTAGCTCGGTCTGGGACTTGCAGCGCAAACAGTCGTCACGAGCGACAAAACCAAGGCGCAATGGACTTGTCTATGCATGATCACACCCCTCTATTGTTCCGCCCGGGCATAGCAGACCATAGCCGTTCGAACCAGTCGCATTCACGGATCAGTTCCATAGATGGGATTTATGCCGCTGGACGGAGCGATTTCCGGAGCGCTTAAGGCACCAGCCGTCAGCAGACTCTCGGCAGTCTCGGCCAAGAGTCCTAACCGAATGGCGCCCCCCCGTAAGGCATAACGCCTGAATCTTTAAATACGGCAACCTGACTGGGAATACTAATGTCCAGTACACCCAGTCAGGGAGGCCCCGAGAGGCGCCCGAGCGAAAACCCAGCGTAAGGACGGCACGAAGAGTACAGACTATCGTCTTGACAATGTTCGGCGCCTTTGCAGGCCATTCACTGTTTGCGAAAGACGATGCCATTGGGCTTGTCGCCGACCTTGACGTCTTGTAAGCGTTTGTGGCTCTTAACGTCTATTAAGGTGACGGTTCCCGCCATTTGGTTGGAAACGGCAGCCGTGGCGCCGTCGCTTGAGAACGCGATCCCGTGCGCCCCGGCTCCCGTGGTTACATCGCCCATCTTCATTGTTGCTTTGGCCATGTAATAGCTAATTTGGCCGCTGTCACCATCTGACACCCAAAGCTCACCATTGGGCGCCGTCGCGGCCATGCCTGGAGTAAATCCGAGATCATAGGTGCGCAGGACGCCGAACGTCATCGCGTCGATTGCAGTAATGCTTTTTCCCTTTTCGTTATCGACGTACATGACACCATCATTTCCCTGCCAGGCGCCAACCGGATCTTGGCCGACAGGAACAGTTTTGGCGACGCTTTTGGTCTCGCTGTCGATAACGGTCACATCTCCTGATTCGCCGTTGGCAACGAAGGCATACATGCCGTCTTTAGAGAAGGTGACCTCGGCCGGCATATCGCCTACAGCAATCGTCTTTTTTGTTTCGAGAGTTTTGCCGTCGAGGACGAGCACCGAACCGGGCGCAGTCATTGCGGATGTCCAGATCTCGAGACCATTGGGCGAGAAAATCCCGTTATGGTTCATCGCGTCGAGCGCGCGCGTCTTTTCCACCTTGCCCGTTTTCGCGTCGAGCAGCAGCAAGCTACCTTTCATGCCGGCCTTAGAGCCCTCATGCCCTCCACTTAAGTCCATGCCAGGGACCGCGACAACTAACTTGTCGGTCGCTGCCTCGAGACTAATGTGGTGCGGAAAGGACGCGCCCGAAAGGGCAATCGTTGTCACGACTGCCTTGGTTTCGAGGTCGATGACGGAGATCGACGACCCGCCTCCATTCACTACATAGAAGGCTGACTTGGTCACCGATGAGCTAGGCTCGGTGCTAGGTGGCGTGGGGCAATCCTCAGAGACACCCATGCCCGGCATCGAGTCATTTCCACCGCCGCTAGAGGTACCCGAGTTGCCCTTTTCACCCGTATCACCGCTGCCGCCCGAGTCCGTCGGGCATGTTGCCGTGTTTTTGCCTTCGTCTTTCTTGCCATCCTTTTTCGCGTCCTGTCCGCAAGCCGTCAGAACCGCGGATCCGGTCAGGAGACCGGAAAGGAAAATTGACTTAGCGTTTTTCATTCCGCCTCCAATTGGGACTCCAAAAACCAGCGTCACGTTCGAGCACCACTGGCATGTTGTCTCAGTTTCAGTTCTCGCCTAGTGGTCGGCCTCGCCTTATTCGTCGTCGCCTTCTTCTTCCCAGCTACCGCCCTTAGCCTCGCAGGCGGCCATTTTGTCATCAGCTGTCTTGCCTTTTACCTTGATGACTTTGCCGTCCTTCTTGCAAACGTGCTTGTGATTGCCGTGCGCAAAGGACCGGGCGCTTACCAGACTGAAGGCCAAGCCCAACCCGGCGATCAGTTTCACCCATGCTGATCTTTTCAAAAAAATGACTCCTTCCTAGAAGGGTTCGCTATTTCCTATCGACACATCAGTTCGAAAAGTTGAATTTTACGGAGTAACTTTTCGCTCCTTC
>JAYWBY010000137.1:0-6378 GCA_043781115.1 Pseudomonadota bacterium | reverse complement strand
AAGAATGCCGGGCCGCGGGTCGGAATGTCCATCTCGAGACTTAGTTAATCTGTTGGAAGAAGCGGACGACGCTTGGGCAAGCAATTTGGCCAACGGCGCCGATCAGCGTGTCGAGACCCACCTTGTTGACGTACTCGTCGCCAGCGACGTCGAGAAGGACTTTCGAGAAGGTCCAGGTCGCCGTGCCGTCTTTGTTCTTCGAGTTGATCGTCGTGTTGTTCGGGTCGACGTTCGGGTCGAGGGCGATCGGGCCTTTGTCGTTGGTGAATTTCGGCGTCAGGCTGAGAATGTTGCCCGACATCGTCGCAGTCAAGGACTCGACCTTGTCGTTGTCCGCGGTGTCGCTGACCAGTGTCACGGTCGTCGTACCGGCCGTGTCGCTGACCATGCCAGCCGTAATCGCCAAGGCACCGTCCAAGTTGTCTTGGTCGATGATATTGACAGGACGGTTGAACATGATCTTCAGGGTGCCCGAAGAGTTGTAGCTTTGGAACTGCGTGCTGCAGGAAATGGCTTTCAACCCTTGGTTCTGGTCGCCCAAGATGACGTTCAAATCATAGGAGTTGAAGTCGGACGCCGAGGCGCCGCTGACACCAAGGACGATGTCGGCATGGGCCGGCGCTGAGTTGTTGCTGGCGATCGGCGGGTGCACTGTCACAGCGTAGGCGGCGCCGAGGCTCAGGCCAGCCGCCGGGAACGTCGCGTAGCCGTCGGCATCGGTCATCTGCCGCGTCGGCAAGACACGCGTGCCGGCGCTGTTGGCGAAGGTGCCTTCGAAGGCGAACGTGGCGGCCGAGCCGGCCGCTTTCGCTTCGAGGTCGACGATCGCGTCCTTCACGCCGACGCCGTTGAAGACGGCCCGGACGCGGAGGTTGCGGGTGGTGTTGCCAACGGGGAAGAGACGGACGTCTTGCAATTCGATCGGGTCGGGGATTTTGACTTCGTCGACGACGGCTTGGTTACCGGTCACTTTCTTGGCCCGGGTCGAATCGACCATGACCGAGGATTCGAACGGCATGTAGCCGTCGATGTAAGCGTAAACGGGATAAGTGTCTTCAACGGGGATACCGCAGATGTGGTATTCGCCGAGAAGGTTCGGGTCGTCCGCGATGATTTGGGCCTTCAGCTTGTCACCGCGGATTAGGACGTACATGCCGTTGGTGCCAGTTACTTTGCTCAGGTCGACGCGTTGGCCGGTGAAGCCGTCGGTGACGACACCTTGCAAGCAACCGTAGCCGTCTACAGGCTTCTCGGCGCCGGGCGTCGCGGGAGCAGGAGGGCTCGCTGGGCCCGAGGGGGTGCTCGTCTTGGTCGAGGTCGACGTGTCCGTCGACGTTTCGCCGGAATTTTTCTCGCTGGAACCACCGCCGCCGCTGCTCTTTTTCTTGGAGGCAAACGGGCCGAAGCAACCCTGCATCGTCCAGGCAGTGATCAAAATGATCGACAGCGTGGTTACCGTACTTGGTAAACGTTTCATCAGATAAACCTCCGAGCACCTATATTGCTTTAAAAAACAGTGGACCCCACCCCCATCGGAACGACTGCCGAAAGGCTTTAGCTCAAATCGACTATGGCGCCGAGTTCGGCTTATTATTTGAATGGTTACGGTAAAATTACCGTCGTGCCCTTGCGGTAAATCGCCGAAGCGCTTTTCGCCAAAGAGCCCGTTGATTGGATGTCTTCCTGCAAATCGGCCAGAGTCACTTTGATGACCCGGTCTCGAACCAGAAGCTGAATTTCTTCGTCCTCGCGCAGGTAACCCTCGACAATGTTGAGGCGCGCTTTGATCGCGAGCGGCAAACGAACGTAAGAATTTGGATTGCCGATGAACGCCGTCTCCGCGTTCAACTCGCGTGCAATCTTCCGGGCGCCGTCCCGGTCCATGGACGGCGCGCCGACGGTGGCGATGAGGCCGGCTTTATCGCTGAAGTTCACCTGAGTCTTGTATTTGGTCAGGGGCAAGTTGCTAATGGTGATTTTGCCGTCGCCGGCCATCAAACGCCAGAGTTTCGCCAGCACGCGGCCGCCTGGCACGCGGATGGCATAGGCTCCGAGATGCTCGGGCTTCGGCGCAACGAAGTCCAACCAACCTCGAGGAGATAGCGCGCGCGGTGTGAGCTTATCGAAGTGGAGCGTCATCTCTTTGTCCGGGAAATCGACGACTGAAGCCAAAACCAAGCGTGTCGCCGTAGGGGCGAGCGACGTTTGGCCGTTGCCGTCGATGTTGCCCGCGCGAAGGTCAACGCGCATGCCGACGTCGCGTCGGGTCGAAGCCAGGGCCGCGCAAAGGGTCGCCATCGGCAGTTTCACGGTTTGGCGACTGAAAGAGCCCGTACCAAGGAGGCGCAAAGGCGCAGCGCCGGTGGCCGCGAATTCCAAAAAAGGGCGCCAGGAATCTGGCGCTTTTACGCCTCCGCGCGGGAAGATTCCGAAGCTCAAATCAGAGGCCGAGCTGCACGACCGGGCCAGCGAAATTCCGGTAAACATGACGGCGCCTTGGTGTAACGCAAGTTCCGGAACGAACGTCATCGGATCGACCGGCGGCGGAGGTGGCGGCGCGACCGGAGCCGGCACCATCGTGGCGAGGCGTTGGCGAACGACCAGTTTTGGCGCCACGAGCGGTTCAACGTGAGGAGGTGCTAAGTCAAAGGCCGGCGCCAGCGACAACTTGGGCATCAACATTGCGACTTTTGGAGCCACAAGTGATGGCTTTTCTAGCGCCTGGCTGGACGTCGGCAGACCGTTGGTTAGGGCGGCGCCATTACCGTTGGTCGAGGCCTTGGCGACCGGAGCTTCCAGTTTCGCGGCAGCCGCGGCCTCCTGCGCGACTTGTTTTGGTGGTACCGTAACGACGGCCTGCGTCGTCGGATCGCGGCGCAGCGTCAAAGGCTCGCTGGCTTCCGGTGGGGCGACGAAGGTCTTGCCGGCGGCTTGAATCGTCAGGACGGGCGCCTCCGGCGCGGTCTTGGCGCCGATCGAAGTTAAGATCGCTTCGAAGGTATCCGACGCTTGAGGTTTGGCGCGCACCACGGTCGCGGAGACTTGTCCCTTCAATAGTTCGAGGCTCAAGTGATTCGTGAAACTGTTGGCGCCGGCGTTTAGCTCGATGCCGATCATGCTGTTCGGTCCAAGCTCGATCTGCCGACCATTGGTGAAAGTCAACGTGACGCGACTGCCGGGACCGGTCGCCACGACGTCGCCTTTGCGAAGGTCCTGTTTGGGAAGAATATCCTCCCACAAGATCGACGTCTCGGTGCGCATGCGGACGGCGCCGTGGACATTTTCCAAGCGCGCCAAGACCGCGCCGCGGGGAATTTCGATGCGGTCATTTATGTGGAGCAAGACGTAGATGACGGCCGCGAAGCAGCCGAGCCACAAGAAAGTCAGAAGTCCTCGAAGCCATAGACGACCCACGGCAAATCCGAGGGTGGGTCGAAGGGCGACGGAGCTGACTTTGACTGGAACGGACATCTAAAGCCTCCAGACCCCGCTATCGGAAGGTCCGGATAAAATTTGAGCTTCTTTCGTATTTTTCTCGTTGGCCTAGTTCCAGGACTCGAATCTCGCCGCTAACCACCGATATCTCTTGAAGGAAGCAATGCATTGAAAGCGTCCCTCGCCAATGTCGGCTCCTGGAACGAGGATTCTCTGGTCCGGTTACCAATACATCGCACACTCGCATTTAGGCTGTTTGCCTTCATCAGCCTATTGCTCTTTTTGTCGCTCGGGACGAACGCCTGGCACAACGCCAAGAGTTTTCACTCGATGTTGATGCTTGGAATTCAAGACAAAACGATGCAAAACGCTCGCCGCACGGCCAACGGCGCCGACGCCGTGATCGATTCGTGGGTGAGCCAGCTCATCGTCATCACCAACGGTCTGAGCGGAGTTCCGAGGACGCGCTACGAGGAGCTTATCCGCGGCTTCGCGTCGTCCAACCCCGAATTCGTGACTGTGCAGCTTTTGGTAGAAAACAAGGGCAAAAAGCGCGAAACCCTGGTCGCGGCGAGCTTCCCGAACCCCGAAGACGAGCGCTTCATGGGTCAACGCGCCGACGTCGTCGTCAAAAAATTGGGCGCGGTATCCAAGGCCTGGCTCGACGAGTCGCTGAAGAAGCACCCGCAGCAACCCATCTTCCTCGGCAACATGATGCCTAAAGTCGGCTTGCCTCTGATCAGCGTGGCCTTGCCGTTCCCGGTGAAAGACTCCGACCAAAAACTCTGGGCGCTGCTTACAGCGTGGCAGACGAAGCTTTACGGCGCGCTCTCGAGCGGCGGCGTCGAGCAAGTGCTCCTGCTTGACGGCGACGGCCGCGTCGTCTCGGGCTCGGACGTAAAACTGATCGCCGGCAACCTCAAGAAGCTGAAGAGCAATCCGCTCGTTCGCGACTTCAAGTCCGACAATACGCCGTTCGGCTTCAAACAATGGCGCGGCCCCGAAGGGCAGACGACCCTCGGAGCGTACGCTCGGCTGCCTAAATTCAACCTCGTCGCAGTTACCGAATCCGATGGCCAACCCGCGTACGAAGCGGTCCGTCGCATTCTGATGCGGTCGCTGCTGTGGGCGGCCTTGCTGCTGCTCGCCTCCGTCCTGTTCAGCTATGCGGCGGCGGCCAGCATCACCAGCAACCTCAGCAACCTAATGGCCACGACGTTGAAAATCGCCGGCGGCGAGTTCAAGGCGCGCGTCGCCGTCAAGTCGCGCGACGAAGTGGGTCTACTCGGCCAGGCCGTCAACCACATGGGCTCGCAAATCGATGGCCTAATGGCCGACCGCTTGGAGAAGGCGCGGTTAGAAGCCGAGCTCCAGACTGCCAAAATCGTTCAAGAAGCCTTCTTTCCCAAGGAACTGGTGAAGGAGGATCATTTCCGTATAGCATCGTTCTTCCAGCCGGCGACTGAGTGCGGCGGTGACTGGTGGGGCTACTACCGCCTGTCGCCGACCCACCGGCTCATCTGCATCGCCGATGCCACCGGCCACGGGGTGCCCGCGGCGCTCGTCACGGCCATGGTCTTTGCGGCGGCGTCGATCATGTCTCGTCGTTTGATGGAAGGCAGCACCGACAACTACTCCCCGGCCGAACTGCTGTCCGAACTCAATCGCACGCTCTGCGCCACGGTCGAGACCAAGCTGACGATGACCTTCTTCGTCGCCATCCTCGACCTCGGCCGGGGGGAACTGCACTTCTCCAACGCTGGCCACAACTTCCCAATGATGATTCGCAAGCAGCCGTCGGATCGACGACGCTTCAGCTTGCAGTCGGTAAACAACCCGCTCGGCATGTATCCCGACTCCACCTACACCGACGCGGCGACGTTGCCGATCTACCCTGGCGACCGGATTTTCCTCTATACCGACGGCTTGATTGAGTGCACGGACAAAGCGGGGCAACAATGGGGGCGCCGTCGGTTCCAGAAGACCGTCGACAAGTTCACCGACATTCCCCTCGACGAGTTCAAAGAAGCGTTGGTCAAGACGGCCTACGGCCACTTCGCAGGCCAACCGGCGGACGACGACATTACGGTGGTGATCGTCGAGGTGGACGAGCATTGGCAGGCTAATCCTCAACTTTTGGACAAGGTGGGTTGAAGATGTCCGGACGCCCTGCCAAGTTGTTAGGTTGCCTCGCGTTATCTTTGTTCGTCGCCGCTCCGGCTCACGCCGACACCATCATGGCGCAGAAACTGTCGGTCGTAGTGGCCAAATCCGACGTCCCGGGCTGCAACGACCTTGGCCGCTCGCTCGAGTTCCACTTCCGCTCGCGCTTGCGCTTCACCTTGACCACCGGCAAGGACTTCGACCATCTACTAGAGGTCAATTGCTCGAAGGACGAGGTCGAGGGTACCTGGACGACCAACATTCCGACGGGCGTCGGCAACGCGCGCGACCCCGTCCTCGTGACGACCATCAAATTGAACATTCAGGGCGATCTCGCCAAAAACCACTCGTCGACGGCTTTGGCGATGGTCACGGCGCTGTTCACCAAATTGCCTTGGGACGGCGAGTTCAACGCGTTGGTCAAAGCAAAGAAGATCGACGGCAAGACGCAGCTCATTGGCCCAAACCGCAAAGGTTCGTCGCACCAACTGGCCACTTTGGCGGCGGGTTACACCGAGACTCTAGCCGTCAGCAACTGCGTGCCTTTCGAAGTCGGCGCACTGAAAAAAGGCGCAGCAGGCCTCGAACTCGACATCGTCGGCGAGGGCGCCGTGACCGCCGTCGGCACGTTCACCTCCCCGGCCGAAGTTTACCTAGACCAAAAGGTCGCCAAGAAGCTTCTCGTGTTCCGCGTCATCCTCGCGGCCGACGCCTCGCGCGAAATCCGCAAGCTCGTCGCGCGGTGTAAGAAAAAGATCGGCGAAGGCGAAGGTGACTCGC
>JAYWBY010000136.1:0-6391 GCA_043781115.1 Pseudomonadota bacterium | reverse complement strand
ATCGCCTTCGTCCTGATGCAGGTATAGACGAACACCAGCGCGTTGATCAGCAGAATCCGGCCGGACCAAGTCCCTAGCCAGTAGCGCACGCCTTTCGGCTGAGCGACGAGCGGCAGGGCTGTCGCCACGGAGCGCGGCTGGGGATGATCGGCGTCTTGCAAAGGACCCCGCTCACATGACCGTGTAGTCGGTCAGCGGCACGTGCATTTCCAGGTATTTGGTGGCGCGCAGCTCATGGTTCGGCGCCTTGTTCGAAAGGAGCCATACCGGTACGTGGCTGTCGGCCACTGGCAGGAAGACGACGACTTGCGCTACTTCCGCGATGTTCTTGCTCTCGGACAGGATCTCGGCCGAAAGCCGAATCTTTTGGCCGATCTTCACCGCGACGTGGACGTGGTCGCTCTCGAGGCGCAGCACGTCGTACTTGCCCGTCGGCTTGTCGCTCTTAAATTCGACGAGGAAGGAATGGTCGCCGACCTTCTCGATGTTGCTGACCGTGTAGTCGCCGCCGACGCGCACGATCTGCGTTCCCTCGATGACCGTCGCCTTGGGCGCTTCCACGGCGAACGCCGGGACCGCGCCGAGCAGCAGCGCGAAGATCGCGAGAATTAATGAGTTTTTAGAGTTTGCTTGGTTCATGATTCATCCCTTTTCAGGTTGTGGGCTTACTGTAGCGCAAATCCGCTGCGTTCGACAGCGGCGGCTGCGCCGTCCGCGAGAGTCCAAATCGCCAGGGCCTCGATTTCCTTGTGCAAGGAGCGGTCGACGTCCATGCGGGGGGCCATGCGGCGAATGTCGGCCAAGACGGCGGCGAGCGGCGCCGAGGGCTTGAGCGGAGCCAAGAGGTCGAGACCCTGCGTCGCCGCAAGGAATTCGATGCCTAAAATTCTCGAAACGTTCAGGATCACCTCGCGAGCCTTACGCGCCGCGATCGGACCCATGCTGACGTGGTCTTCCTTGTCGGCCGACGTCGGGATGCTGTCTACGCATGCCGGATGACAAAGGATCTTGTTCTCCGAGACGAGCGCGGCGGAGACGACATGAGGAATCATGAAGCCGGAGTTCAAGCCGCTGTCCCGGGTCGCGAATGGCGGTAAGCCGCTTTGGGCGGGATTGGTGATCTTTTCAATCCGGCGTTCGGAAATGCTGCCGAGCTCGGCGACGGCGATCGCTAGGAAATCCATGGCCATCGCCAAGGGCTGACCGTGGAAATTGCCGCCGCTGACGATGTCGCCGTCGTCGAAGACCAACGGGTTGTCGGTGATGCTGTTGAGTTCGATGCCGACAATGTTCGCGGCGTAACAGATCGCGTCCCGGCTGGCGCCGTGGACCTGGGGAACGCAGCGAAAGCTGTAGGGGTCTTGGACTTTGTCGCAGTCCTTGTGGCTGTCCATGATCCCGTCATGGCCTTCATAAAGCCCGCGGACGTTGGCGGCGACCGTCTTCTGTCCATGATGCGGCCGGACGTCTTGGATCCGCGCGTCGAAAGCCCTGGTCGTCCCGCGGATGGCGTCGAGGCTCAAAGCGGCGGCGACGTCCGCGGCCCTGGCCAATGCTTTGGCCTCGGTCAGGGCGAAGGCGCCGATTGTCGTCATGAAATGCGTGCCATTGATTAGGGACAAGCCCTCTTTCGCGGCGAGGCTCAATGGTTTCAGGCCAAGGCTGGCTAGCGCTTCCGCTGCCGGGAGAGTTTCGCCCTTGAGCCGGACGTCGCCTTCTCCCATGAGTCCCAGCGCTAGGTGCGCGAGCGGCGCTAGGTCTCCGGACGCTCCGACGCTCCCTTGGCAGGGCACGATCGGCAGAATGTCGTGTTTTAAAAAGAGCAGAATTTGGTCGAGCGTTTCGGGACGGATGCCACTGTGACCCACGAGGAACGTGTGCGCGCGCAGAATCAGCAACCCTCGGACGAGATAATCGGCTATCGGCGTGCCGACGCCGCATGCGTGCGACCGCACGAGGTTGACCTGCAGCTGCGAGAGCTTGGTCGGTTCGATAGCGACGTTGGCCAAAAATCCGAAGCCGGTGTTGATGCCGTACACTTTGTCGGAAGCAGCGAGAATGGAGTCGACGCTTTTGCGATATCCGGCGAGACGCATCCGCGCCGCTACGCTGACCGAAACGGGCGGATTCGGAGCCTTAGCCAAGGCGACGAGGCGTTCCGGCGTCAGTTTCTCTTCGCCGAGCGCGAACGGCTTCACCTGGGTCATTGCTTCAACTTTCGGATGGCGGCGGAGCGATCGGCGGCGCCATAAACGAAGGTCCCGGCGACCAGGACGTTGGCGCCAGCCTTGACGACTTCCGCTCCCGTCTCGGCGTTGATCCCCCCGTCGACTTCGATTTGAACTTTCTTGTCGAGGCCGCGCGCTACCAGGGCTTGGCGGAGCTTAGCGACGCGCTCCACCGTGCTCGGAATGAATTTCTGACCGCCGAAGCCGGGGTTCACCGACATGATCAAGAAAAGGTCGGCGTCGTCCAGTAGGGGAAGAGCCGCTTCGATCGGCGTCCCGGGATTCAAGGCCAGCCCGGCTTTGGCTCCCGCGGCGCGAATCGCTTGCAGGAGGCGGTGAGGGTGGGTCGACGCTTCCGCGTGGAAGACCAAAATGTCGGCCCCGGCCTTTACGTAATCCAGGGCGACGGTGTCCGGATTGGACACCATGATGTGGACGTCGAGGGGAATCTTCGTCTGTTTCTTCAATGCCTGCACGAGCGGAATGCCGAAGGTCAGGTTCGGCACGAAGTGCCCGTCCATGACGTCGACGTGATGCCAGTCGGCGCCGGCTTGTTCGATGTTCGCCAGCTCCTCGCCGAAGCGCAGGGGATCGGCGGAAAGCAGCGACGGCGCGACTAAGGCTTTGCTCACGCTTTCACCGCTTCGATTTCGTCGACGCTGCCCTGACGCGCCAACTTTCGGCGCACCAAGTTGGCCTTCAGCCGGCTCATGCGCGTGATGAAAACGATGCCGTCGATATGATCGATTTCGTGCTGCAAGCAGACAGCGAAGAGCCCGGTCGCATGCACGTCGAAGCTCTTGCCGTTTTCGTCGACGGCCGTGACCCAAACTTCCGCGGCGCGGTCGACGAATTCGTAGATGTCCGGAAAGCTCAGGCAGCCTTCCTGGAACTTGAACTTACCGGCCTTCTTGGTGATCACCGGGTTGATGAAGGTGAACTTCTTGTCGTGCCACCATTCTTTTTTCTCTTCTTGGTCGCCGTAGCGACTGTTGTCCCAGGCGATGTTCATCGTAATGACTCGACGCAGGTCACCGACTTGGTTCGCCGCCAGTCCAATGCCGGCCGCCGCTTCCATCGTCTCGTGCATGTCGGCCACGAAACGGCGCAAGTCCGCGTCAAACTTGGTCACTTCTTTCGCCTTGGTCTCCAGGACCTTGGCTGGCCAAACGACCACGTCGAGAATCGTCACGAAAAGCACCTCCCGGAATCGAATCGGGCGGCACCATAGCACGATCGGCCACCCGATTCCAGGCGAAAAACTTAAGCTTTTGGCTGTAATACCAGGAATTTACATTGCCTTCTCTTGGTCGACCTCGGTCTTGTTGAAGGTCGCTTTGGCCGTCTTCGAGAGACGGGACCAGAGGGTGCCCATCTCTTCGTCCACGGTTTGCACCAAGGTGTTCTGCACGAAAACCTCGTTAGCGTAGTTGAAGATCGGGCGGCTATCGACTTTGATGGAGAGGATGAAGACCCATAGAACGGCTTGGAACATGACTTTGAGTATCCACTTCACGAAATCGTTCATGAAAAATCACCTCTCCGCGGGTTCGCGGCATTGAAAGTTCAAGGTAGGCAGTCGGTGCTTTTATTTTACCAATAAAAAGAGCCGGCAACTAATGCCGGCTCTCCTAAGATTTCATAACCCGTTGACTAGACGATCAGCTCGCCAGATTTTTGCCCGCACCGCCAATGACGCTGCGAAGCGGCACTTCGCCCTGACGGAACTGGCTCAGGTCGAACATGATCTCGGCGACTTCGGTGTAGTTCTTCACAAATGTCACCTTGATGCGCCGCCGCACGTTTTGCGGCAACTGGTCGAAGGTCGCGCGGTTCTTCTCGGGCAAGAGCACGTGCTCGATGCCTTCGCGTTGCGCCGCGAGGATCTTCTCTTTCAAGCCGCCGATCGGGAGAATCTTGCCGTGCAGCGTGATCTCGCCGGTCATCGCGATCTTGCCGTTGGGAGCCTTGCCGAGCAGCGCCGACAGGATCGACGTCGCCAGGGCCGTGCCCGCGCTCGGACCGTCCTTCGGCACCGCGCCCGCCGGCACGTGCACATGGAGTTCGAAGTGCGTCAGCTTCTCCGGCGCGACGCCGAAGTCCGTCGCCTTCGAACGGATGTAACTGAAGGCGGTCTGGGCCGACTCTTTCATCACGTCGCCAAGTTGTCCGGTCAGACCGAGGCGCGGCCTGGCGCTGGGCAGCAAGTTGGTTTCGATCGCCATGACTTCGCCGCCGTAGGACGTGTAAGCAAGTCCGAGAGCGACGCCGGTCAGGGCTTCGAGGTGATAGAAGTCGTCGTCGAAGCGTTTGGCGCCCAGGTGCTTTTGCACCAGTTGCGGCGTCAGTTTGACCGACGGGCGTTTGACGTCCGTCGCGTCTTCTTCGGCGTACTGGCGGGCGATCTTGCGGCACACCGAAGCGATTTGCTTCTCGAGGGTGCGGAGGCCACTCTCGCGGGTGTAGCTGTTGATGATCGTCGTCAGAGCGGTCTTCGAGAATTGGACGTCGTCGGCGCTGAGACCCGTTTCTTTGAGCTGCTTCGGAATCAGGTACTGATTGGCGATGATCAGTTTCTCTTCTTCCGAGTAGCCGGAGACTTCGATGATCTCGAGGCGGTCACGCAGCGGCGCCGGGATCGTCTCGAGCGTGTTGCAGTTCGCGATGAACAACACGTCCGAGAGGTCGAAGGCGACGCCCAAGTAGTGGTCGACGAAGTTCTTGTTCTGTTCCGGATCGAGCACCTCGAGGAGGGCCGACGACGGGTCGCCGCGATGGTCGGCTCCCATTTTGTCGATCTCGTCGAGCATGATGACCGGGTTGGCGTTCGCTGCTTGCTTCAGGCTGTTGATGACGCGGCCTGGATAAGCGCCGACGTAGGTTTTGCGGTGACCGCGGATGTCCGCTTCGTCACGCACGCCGCCGAGCGAGATGCGGGAGAAGGCGCGGCCCATCGAGCGGGCGATCGAACGGCCGAGGCTCGTCTTGCCGACGCCCGGGGGGCCGACGAAGCAGAGGATCGGGCTCTTGGCCTTCGGGTTTAACTTTTTGACGGCAAGATATTCAATGATGCGGTCTTTGACTTGGTCGAGGCCATGATGGTCTTCGTCGAGAACGGCCTTCACCTTCTTGAGCATCAAGAGATCGTCGGTCTTGATTTCCCAAGGCAGAGCCAGGATGGTCTCGACGTGGGTGCGGGTGAGGGCGGCTTCGCTAGTGTCGGAATGCATGCGCTCCAGACGGCGGAGTTGGCGCGACACTTCGTCCTTGGCTTCGACGGAGAGTTTGACCTCCTCCATCTTCTTCCACATGGCGTCGAGCTCGTCCTTGCCGTCGACGTCGCCGAGCTCCGTCTTGATCGCGCGCATTTGCTCACGCAAATAGTGCTCGCGCTGCATGCGGCTGATTTCTTCTTTGGCTTGGCTCTGGATGCGGACTTGCATCTGGTAAACTTCGATTTCGCGCGAGAGATACCGGTGCACCGTCTTCAAGCGCTCGACCGGATTGTAGACCGCAAGGATGCTCTGGGCTTCATGGACTTTCAGGCCGAGATTGGCGGCGACCAGGTCGGAGAGTCGACCCGGATCGGTGACATCTTCCAAGACCATCAAGATGTCGGGCGACAGCACTTTGCCGAGGCTCACGACCTTCTCGAGGTTCTCGCGCGTGGCGCGGATCATCGCTTCCACTTCCGGCGAGTTCTTGACGAGCGTCGCTTCTTCCACCATGCGAATACGCACGGAGGGGAACGGCTCGGTCGAGGCGAGCTCGAGGACTTCCGCCTTGGAAAGACCTTGTACCAAGACCTTCATGCGGCCGTCAGGGAGCTTGCGCGTCCGCATGATGGAGCACACGGTGCCGGTGTTGTAGACGTCGAAGGGCGGTTCGAGGTTGCAGTCGAGGCCTTCGCCTTTTTCTCCCTGCACCTTGAAGGCGGAAAGGAAGATCTTGCGTTGATGCGCGAGCGCGTGCTCGACCGCATTAATGCAGAGGTCTTCGTTGATGAAGACCGGCACGATCATGTGTGGAAAGACGACGATGTCTTTCAACGGCAAGAGCGGGATCTCAGTGTTGGGGTCAGTCAGCTGGGTGGGCGTTTGGCCGGTCATCCGAACCTCTCCTTGGGGCTAGAGCGAGGCGCCGAAGGGCGACTCAGAACGGTT
>JAYWBY010000135.1:0-16591 GCA_043781115.1 Pseudomonadota bacterium | reverse complement strand
ATGTAGGTCTCCTGCTTGGCGGCCAGCTCGTCCTCTTGTCCCTTGAGCCAGTGCGCCATTGCTTGGGTGCGGGCCTCTTCCTTCTTCACGAGGGCTCGAAGGCGCGCGACGCGGGCGACTTGGCCGTCGAGATGTTGGAAGACCGTCATCAAGCCTTCCAGCGTCGAGCGGCCGATCTGGCGCGCCCGGGTGCCTTGGATCTTGTCGAGCAGCTTGTCGATGTGCAGCGTCATGACGGACGCCGCTTCATTGAGGGTTTCCATGCGCTTGGCGAAGGTTTGGATCATGCGCCTGAGGCGCGAAAGGCGGAGGATCACTCGCAGAGGATTGGCGTAGCCGGTCACCGCGTCGACGAGCCAGCGGTAGACTTGCGTCGTTTGGTCTTCCAGGATCCGGAGTTCGATTTCTTTCTCGAGCAGGAAACGGTCGCAGACCGCGCGCTCGGCGGGAGTCACGTCGTCCAGCAGCGGCAGTCCGATGTCGGCGGAGCCAAGGCTCGCCGGACTCTCCGCCAGACAAAGGCGTCTCAGTTCCGCGAGCTCCTTGTGTATCGCCTTCAGCTTCTTCACGCGGGAGGCGAAGGCGCGCGGTTCCATCATGCCAGAGCGAGCTTGATCTTTCAGATCAGCTTCGAGACTGAGCAGTCGATGGTGATACTGCGCCACTAGCTCTTGAAACGTGGCCAGTGGCACCGTCGCCCCTTTGTCGAAGGGCGTTTCGGGCGTCGCGGTCATCGCGGGGATCTTCCTGATTTGTGGGGATAAAGTCATTTTCTCATGCTATTATTCTCTTGTCTAACGCCAAGGAAATCACTGCGATGACAAATAATCCGACAAAACCTCTGGTGGAAGCGGCGCTTGGCCGTAAGCCCGGCCGCTATCCAGTTTGGTTCATGCGTCAGGCCGGCCGCTACCTCCCGGAATACCGCGAGGTGAGAGCGAAAGTCGATTTCACCACTCTTTGCCAAACGCCCAAGTTAGCGGCGGAAGTCACCATCCAACCGCTGCGTCGCTTCGATTTGGACGCCGCGATCATTTTTTCGGACATTTTGATCCCTTGCGTCGGCATGGGCCAAGCGCTGACTTTCGACAAAGGCGAAGGCCCGGTGTTGAGCAATCCGGTGCGCAACATGGCCGGCGTCAAGAGTCTGAAGATGCCGAACGCCGAACGCGATCTAGGCTACGTCGGCGAGGCGATCGCCAAGACGAAGGCCGAGCTGAAGCCGACGCAGACGATGATCGGTTTCGCTGGCGCTCCGTTCACGGTCGCGAGTTACATGATCGAAGGTTGTGGAAGCAAGACGTTCACGGAAGTTAAGCGCCTTTTGTTCACGGACCTGCCGACCTTCAGGGCGCTGCTCGACCACATCGGCACCGCCACCATCGAATACCTGAAGATGCAGGTGAAGAGCGGCGCCGACCTCCTGATGCTCTTCGACACGTGGGCTGGTCAACTCACCGGCCCGGATTATCGCGAGCACGTTTATCCGGTGACCAAACGGGTCCTTTCCGAAGCGCGGAAGGCCGGCGTGCCCGTCGTTTATTTCCCAGGCCAAGGCGCCGACCGCATGTACGAACTCGCTGGACTAGAAGTCGACGTCATCTCGACCGACTGGCGGACGCGCCTGACGAATGCTCAAGCCATCTTGAAATCCGTCGGCCTCGACGTGACGCTGCAAGGGAACCTCGACCCTCAGCAATTGATCGCGCCGGAAGCCATCGTTCGGCAAAAGGTTCGCGACATTTTGCAGGAAGTGCAGAGGATCCAGCCCCGCGGCCACATCTTCAACGTCGGCCACGGCCTCTTGCCGCATACGCCTCCCGAGTCGCTGACGTGGGTCATCGACGAGCTCAGGAAGTTCAAAGTCTGACGTCGCGATTTAAGCGGTCGTGTAGATCTTGTTCGCGATCTTCCACCCCTCGGCTGTCTTCAGCAGCGCCAAGTAGTCGGTGAACTGGTACTCGGGGAAAACCAGTTCGATCCGCGCGACCGCCGCGTCGCCGTGTTGGTCGATGCCAGCGACCTTCGAAGTCGCCTTCGGGAGCGTCGTGCCGGCTTGCCGACGTTGATCGATGCGGTCGAACCAAGCGGCCGTCGCCGTGCCGGCGATTTTGCCGTCCGAAGCCGCGATGAGTTTGGCTTCTCCGTCGAACACTCGGCGCAAGAGCGCAGTGTCCGATCCTAGAAATCCGTCGATGTAAGCTTGAACCGTCGCGCGAATCGCCGGCTCCTCCGCCTGACTGACCTTGAATTCCATACTGACTCCGTTAGTTGACGTGCGCCCGCCGCCAGTCGGCGGGATTTTTCAAAATGGCGCGTCCGACAGCGGCCAGCGAGATGCGGCCCTCTTCGACCGCTCGATCGATGTATTCTCCGGTCTCGATGCCGCCGACGCCGATCACCGGCGCTTGGACCTCAGCTTGGATGCGGGTCGCCTCCGCCACGAGATAACCTTGATCGAAGCGTTCCTTGGGGCGACGCCAGCCGCCGAGTCCCGACGAGACGCTGATGACGTCGAGTCCCGCGGCAAGCAGTTGGCGCGACACAAGAATCATGTCTTCGACCGTGAGTCCGCCGGGCAGAAAGTCCTGTCCGGGAATCCGCGCGGCCAAGGCCAGGCTCGGCTGCTCCGCGCGCAACCGCGCGACGATTTCGACGAGCATCCGGGCTCGGGCGGCGAGGCTTCCGCCATATTCATCCGTCCGCTGGTTGGTGAGCGGCGACAGCCACTGATTGAGGCCGTAACCGTGGGCCGCATGTAGTTCGACCAGATCGAAGCCAGCTTCGACGGCGCGGCCTGCCGCCAGCGAGAACGCTCTCTGCCAATGAGCGATGTCGCCGCTCGTCATCGGCGTGGGCTCTTCCAGCTCCCGGTCCTTGGCTGGCACGCGGACGGCCGACGGCCCGAGCAAAACGCCGCCGGTCAGATCTCGCGACGTTTTGCCGCCGCCGTGGACTAGCTGCAATCCGGCGAGGGCGCCGCTCGCTTTGATGATGGTCGCAATTTCCCGGAGGCCGGCGACGTGCTCGTCGCTCGATGCGCCGAGTTGGTTCGGTTCGCTGCGTCCGCTCGGGCTCACGAAGGTGTATTCGACGTTGATCAAACCCGCGCCGGACTCCGCCAAACGGCGGTAGTGGGCGCGGGTCTGGTCAGTGACGAAGCCCAGAGCGTCGGCGGTTTCGGACGCCATGGCAGGGACGACGATGCGGTTCGGGAGGGTGAGGCCCCGGCTGAGAGGCAGAGGGGCTAAGCGGGGGTGGTTTTTAGGCGAGGTGGTCATGCGGGTCCTTTCTTCGTGAGGCGGAAGATAAGGCCGAAGAGCTGCCTTGAAAAGAAACAGTTTGTCATATATTATTTCGATTATGGAAACATTCGAATTGCGCTATTTTCTGGCCGTTGCCCGTCGCGAAAACCTCCACCGCGCGGCCCAAGACATAGCCATCTCGCCCGGCTCCTTGAGCAAGGCGATCGCCCGGTTAGAGGCCGAACTCGACGTCAAACTCTTTCGCCGCGTCGGGCGCAACATCGAGCTCACCAGCCAGGGTGCGGCCCTGCAGGTCCGCGCTAGCGAAATCGTTCGCTTGGAAGAAGCGACGCGCCTCGAACTCTCCGGCAAGGCCGGCCATCTCAACGCCCGGATCGCCGGGCCGGAGATCGTGTTGAGCGGGCTCGGTCTCAAAGTGACGAAGGAACTTCGCCGGCGCCATCCCTCCAGCAGCATTGAATTCCTGCCGGCCGACGATCAGGAGACTCTGGCTCTCGTGCAGCAAGGGACGGCGCACCTCGGCATCACTACCGGCCCCGTCCCCCGCGGTCTCAAGTCAAAGATCCTGACCACCTGCGTCTTTCAAACGGCGATCGGCAAGGGACATCCCCTTTACGCCGCGGCGAAAGCTGGACGGGTGGTGCCGGTGGAAGACGTCCTGATTCACCCGTTCGCCTCGGCCCCCGGAGTGCTCGGCAACATGACCGAAGTGCAAGTTCCAGACGGGTGGCGGGACGACATCTTCCCGCGGCGGATCGGCTTCGTCACTTCGAGCCTGAAGCTGATCGAAGATCTGGTAAGCGACGGCTTGGCCGTCGCTTACCTGCCGGATTACCTTGTCGAGCGAATCAACGCGCTACCGCTCAAAATCTCGGGCTGCCCTTACACCTGCCGCCAAGAGATCAAGCTCGTGGCGAAGAACCCACGCGACGTGGGTTGGTTGAACGACCTCTTCTAGAACGCCGCGATCTTGGCGATCAGGTCAGCCGCCTTCGGCGTCAGGACATAGAGCGGCGGCAAGGACCCGTTGGGCTCCGCAGCATGTTTGATCGAAGCAGCGGCGGCCTTGAACTGGTAAAGGACGGTGTTCGCTTCGGTGATCCAGTTGACTTGATTCAAGATCTGGATCTGAGCCAGAGCGAACGTCAGAAACTCCTCCACCTCAGCGGCTTCGAGGTGCGGTGCGCCGACGCTCGGGCCGTCATCGATGCGCGCCCAGCTGACGAGCTGGTCGTCGAAGAGCATCGGGTTGTGTTTGAAGACCGCCATTTTGGTCGACCACTGGGTGCCGCCGAGTTCGTTCAAGAGTGCGTTCAGGGTCTGACCGGCTTCCACTCCAGGGCTTGCCGACACGAAGCTCGCGGTCGTGTGGGAGATGTTTTGAAAGAGCGTCAAGATCGAGCCGGCGTAGTCCTTCTTTGCAACTTCGGCTTTCGGCTGGAGCTTCAGCAGGAGCCAGAGCCATTCGTCGCCCCAGTCTTGCTGCTGGTAAGCCTTGCCCCAATCGACCTGCCACAGGATTGAATTGACCAGATTCAAAACCTGATCGTCGGTCAAATCGGCCTGCGCGGGCGTGCCATAGAGCGCTTTGGCGTCAGCCGAACCTTCCTTGCTCAGGAGAAAGACCTCTTCTTGATGGATCAGGGGAAAGAGCGGCAGCGTTCCGTCGGCAGCAGCGAAGTGCACCGTCTGTTGGACCTTGTAGGGCAGCACGTGGCCTTTGCGCGCTTTCGCAGCGGCAACCGCGGCCTCATAGCTTTCGCCTGTCGAGACTCCATAGGTCAGAATCTCGCCCTTCGTGACCTCCACTCCGTAGTGTTTGGCCAACTTCTGGCAATCGGCACCATGCACGCTCAAGACCTTGATCTTCTCGTTGGTGCCGGCAAAGTTAGGAGCGCGCGTGCCACGATTGTCTTTGAAGTAGGGCGTCGACTCGACGACCAGGTACTCGCCGCCGCAGTGGAGGGCTAAGTCGCTCACGGCATGTCGGTCGGTTCCCAGCGACACGGCCAGCGCGCGGGCCGGCAACGCCACGGTGGCGGCGAGCACGATAGCTTGGGACACGTTGCTTAGAACGGAACTGTGAAACATGACGGGAACCCTCCAGATTGTGTGGAAAATGCGTCGGACACCGCCGACGTCCGCCAATCTAGCGCAAGTCTCGACATTAGAAAAATCGATTTATTTAATAGACCTATTAGCTGGTCTAATAGTGAGACGCTAAATCTTGGTCCGGCAGACGTGGCTGCGTTGGCCGTCGGCGTCGAACTTTGAATTGTCGATCAAGCAACTGAGCGAGCCGGTGACGTTGGATGGCGGTGTCACGATCTGCTTGCCGTCCGGGTCGTCGCTGAGTTTCAGAGAGTCCATCGCGGCGTTCTTCAACCGGCGCGCGACATACGGCGCGATTTTGGCGTTGACCTCGGTGACGCGTTCGGCGAGGACCCCGCCGACGTTGGCCCGCACCGTGCACGGCGTGCGGCCCGAGCCCGCGACTTGCTGGCAACTCAGCGAGCCATTCAACGTAACGGCTTGGGCGCCAAACGGCGATTCGCCCCGCAGAGCGTCGGCGAGCTCCTCCGCCACCGGATCGGTGAAGACCGCTTCGCCGAGCGAGCGCGGCAGGCTGACGACGCAAGTGACGTCCTCGACGTTGTAAGGCGGGCTCTTCTTGCCTATGTAGTCGCAGCCGACGTCGTTCAACACGAGCTTCTCGGTGCCGAGCTCGGGCCGATTGGCGCGAATGAATTTCCAGACCTTGGCGCTCAATTCAGCGGCGAGCGGTTGGGTCTGCGACAGGTCGTCGGCCATGACGCGGACGCGCAAGAAACAGTTCTCCAGCGAACCGTCCTTATGGCACTCGACGAGGCCCGACGCCGAATGCAGCTGGTCCTTCGGCACGGTGATTCCAGCGCCGAGCTCGACCGACAGCATCTTCAAGTAAACCTGCTGCTCTTCGTCCTTGTTGAGTTGCAAATTGACGGCCAGCGCCGCCGAGTCGCCTTTGACTTCCGCCGTCTCCTCCGCCTCTGGCGTGGTGCGGCACGCGGTGCCGAGACCAATGACGGCAACCAGTAAGACCCTGATGCATGGCAAATGTGTCATGGTGCGAACCTTGAAATTGTTCCAGCGGAGAGACCTGAGATTACCTCCATCGGCCCACGCCCGTCAAAAAAATCGGCGCATTGGCACCAGGCTTGCATTCCCGCCGTTCTCGGGATTGTGACCGTTTCCCAATCGCCTTTTGTAGCTAACTCAATACACTATTGTTTCGAACGGATACGCATGACGGACGGGACCGCCATCTCAAATTTCCTGTTTAAGACCGAGTCGAGGGCCGCCTTTACAAAATTCTTCATTCATTGGCGACTTCACTATCAATTCTTCATCCTCTCGGCCCCCTTTCTGCTTGGCGCTCTTTTGGCGAACGCGGTGTACTGGCCGAGATTCGCGGTGCAATTTTTTAACGTCCACGTCCTGCTTTTTGGCGGCGCCACTGCCTTCAACTCCTTTTGGGACAAGGATGAGGGTCCGATCGGGGGCCTTCGCCATCCCCCAAAAATGGAACCCTGGATGCATGGCGCTTCTCTCGCGATGCAAGGCGTCGGGCTGCTAGTCGCGCTTTCGGCCGGTCGCGCCTTCGCCGTCATCTTCGCCGTTTCGGCCGTTTGTTTCTGGCTTTACAGCGCGCCCGCGGCGAGGTGGAAGGGCAAGCCCTTCCTCAGCTTCGTGGCGATCGGCGTGAGCACCGGCGTTGCTTCGCTTTTAATGGGAAAGCTCGCGGCGGAAAGCTCGCCGCTTGGGCCGTATGACTACATGGCGTCGGTCGGCGTTGCGGCCGTTTTGTTGAGTCTTTATCCCGTCTCGCAACTCTATCAGCTCGACGCGGACCGGCAACGGGGCGATTCGACGTTTGCGGTTCGTTACGGTCTCCACGGCATTCACCGCGTTTTTCTCGGTTTCTATCCGCTGGGTCTCTCTCTGCTGACCGCCTCGCTCTGGCAGCACCAACTGCAAGACGTCGCCGTCCCTTTTGCGATCGTATCGTCCTTGGTGGGCGTCGGCCTTTGGTCGAAGCTCAGGCGGCTACGGGGACGCCCGGACGAATATTCGCCGGTAATGCGGTTGAAATACGCCGCATCGGCAGCGTTCGTGGGCTTCGTCGTACTGGCCCTAGTCTACAAGAACCTCTTCCAGGGATGAGCGATCATGACGCAAAACGCCATTGGCTACATACATGATTTTCGGTCGCTCTTCGTGGGTCCGTCCTACGCGCAGGCGGACCTCGCCGATTGGCTGGAAGTATGCTTGACCAGGGCCCGCGGTGCGCGTTCGGCCGAGGTCAAGAAGTCGATGCCGCTTTTCCGCCGGCTGGTGACGAGCGGCGGCATCGCCCAGCGCAGCTCTTGCGTGCCCGACTACGGCACGAAGGATCCCGCCGGCTGGACTCTGTACGGGTCCGACGATGACGGGTGCTGGCACCGGCCGAGCCTCGACAAACGCATGGCAATCTTCCAGACGGAGGCCCGGCGGCTGGCGCAGGAAGCTTTTCCCGTCGGCAGTTCACCGCCGCCCGCCATCATCCAAGTCACGTGCACCGGCTACGAGGCGCCAACCGCCGTCCAACGACTGGTTGGAGAGCGAGATTGGGGCCAAGACACCAAACTCCTCCACTTGGCCCACATGGGCTGTTTCGCGGCCATTCCCGCGACGAGAATCGCCGCGCTGCAAGCCAAGGACTTGGGCGCGTGCAGCGTTCTTCACGTCGAACTCTGTACCCTGCACTTGAACTTGGACGATCTGAGCCCGAGCCAGCTGGTGGTGCACCATCTGTTCGCGGACGGCGCGATTCGCTACGACCTAGCCCCGAACCCGCCGCCCGGCCCGCGATTTGCTCTTCTCGACACGTTTGAGATTCTCCTACCGAACTCAGCCGACGAGATGTCCTGGCTCATTGGCGCGACCGGCTTTCGCATGACGCTGGCGCGCGAGGTTCCCGAGACTCTGGCCAAAGCCGTGCCAGGAATCGTCAGCTCCGCTTTGGCTCGCCAAGGGCTACACCGCGGCGACGTCGGCCGCTGGGCTATCCATCCGGGCGGTCCGCGCGTCATCTCTAGCCTAGCAGCCTGTCTCGAGGTCACAGACCCAGCCGCAACCGCCCACAGCCAAGCAGTCCTCACGGCGCGGGGCAACATGTCTTCGGCGACGCTCCCCCATGTTTGGCTTGGCCTGCTGGAAGACCCCGACGTAAAAGCGGGCGAAATCGTGGTTTCGCTGGCCTTTGGACCGGGTTTGACGGTTACCGGCAACGTCTTGCGGAAAGAGGTCTAGAGATGATCGACGATTTTCTACTCCCCGGGACGTTGGCATTGATCGGCGTCCAAACCGTGCTGATGATCGTCGACGAACTTTACTACCACCGCCGGCGCGGCCTCGGCGTTTCCGAAGCAGCCGGCCACGCCATGGACACGTGTTTGTTTCTGGCGGCCGTGTCGCTACCGAGTTTTTTGACCGCCAAGCCATCCGCTCTGGCCGGCTACGCGTTGTTGGCGCTCGTTTCGTCCCTAGTAATCACCAAAGACGAATGGGTCCATGCGAGCGAATGCAAACCCGGCGAGCAGTGGCTTCACTCGCTGCTGTTCGTCCTGCACGCGCCTGTCTTGATCGGCTTTGGGCTCGTTTGGGTCCGCTATCCGAATTCTGTACTCATCAGAGGCCTTCCGGGACTAGTCGCCGGCTGGGCACTTTACCAAACCACGTATTGGATTCATCATCATGTTCAAAAGCGCCTTGCAGCAAAAGAGTTCGGTCAACAACGACTTTTACGACGATTTGGCTGAACGCTGGTACGATGACGACCAGCACGCTGTGGCGATTTTGCGCGCGGAGTCAAAACTAAAGGTCGCATACGTCCGCGAAGTCCTCGCCAAGGCGGGCATGAATCCCTCCGCCCTGAAACCCTCGGCCTCCTCCATAAAGGTTTTGGACGTGGCGTGCGGCGCAGGTTTCATTTCCATTCCCTTGGCAACGGACGGGTACGATGTGACAGGAATCGACCTATCGAAGTCATCGCTCGCCATTGCGGCGAGGCATGGTCGACACTTGGCGAATTTGAATTTCGCCGAGGACGATGCGTTGATGCTCTCCGCTGAGGATGCGTCCTACGATGTTGTGCTCTTGCTTGATTTTCTCGAGCACGTCGAAGATCCGCGGCGGGCTGTCGCCGAAGCGCTGCGCGTTCTGAAGCCTGGCGGCGTCATCGTCATCCACACGTTCAACCGGACGCTGCCCGCGCGCCTTTTGGCCATCAAGGCGCTCGAATGGCTGACCAAGGACTGCCCCGAGCACGTGCACGTCTACCACCTCTTTTTGAAGCCAAGCGAAGTGCGGACTCTGCTTGCGGAAGGAGGCGTGAAATTCGTCGACGTAAGAGGCCTTAGGCCTCGTATTGTCTCTAAGGCGTTCTGGAGGTCGCTCGCGACGAGGCGCATGGATCCCGGCTTTTCCTTTGTTTATTCGCGCTCCTTAGCCGTCGGCTACATTGGTCACGGCGTGCGAGAACCACTTTGACGGCACGCAAGCCATTGGGTAATCTGCCCTTTTTCGGGGGTAGGCAAAGTGGCGAGCTCGCAAGCTGGTGTCAAAGACAAGGTCTTATGCGTCGTGATGGACGGTGTCGGCCTCAGCGACTCGAAGTTCGGCAACGCTGTCGCACTGGCGAAGACGCCGTCGTTGGCAAAGTTGAGAGACTCCCCTCTCTTCACGACCTTGGCGGCGCACGGCACCGCGGTCGGCCTGCCGAGCGACGACGACATCGGCAATAGCGAAGTGGGCCACAACGCGCTCGGGGCCGGCCGAATTTTCGCCCAGGGCGCGAAGCTCGTGCAAATCGCGATCAAAGACGGATCGCTCTTCAAGGGCAAATGCTGGAAAGACCTGATGGCCTTTACCAAGGCAAAAGCCTCGACTCTGCATTTCCTGGGTTTATTGTCCGACGGCAACGTCCACGCGCATGAGGAGCACCTTTATGCGATGCTGCGCCAGGCGAAAGCGGACGGTCAGCGCCGGGTCCGCGTGCACGTCCTCTTCGACGGCCGCGACGTCGGAGAGAAGTCCGCCGAACTTTACGTCGGCCATCTCGAGCAGGTCATGGCCGAGCTCCGCGCGCCGAGCTTCGACGTCGAAGTGGCGTCGGGCGGCGGCCGGATGCACATCACCATGGACCGATACAACGCCGACTGGGCCATGGTGAAGCGAGGTTGGGACACGCACGTGCTTGGACTCGCGCAGGTCTTTCCCTCATTGGCTGCTGCGCTGGCGGAATTCCGCAAGGACCCGAAGCTCACCGACCAATACCTGCCGCAGTTCGTCGTCGCCGGCGCCGACGGCAAAGCGAACGGCCGAATTGAAGACGGAGACGGCGTCGTCTTCTTCAACTTTCGCGGCGACCGCGCCATCGAGATTTCGCGGGCGTTCTGCGACGACGAATTTGGTTTCTTCGACCGGGTGAGGAGGCCTAAGGTCTTCTACGCCGGCATGATGCAATACGACGGCGACTTGCACATTCCGCCGAGCTTCCTCGTCAGCCCGCCGGTCATCGACCATACGCTTTCCGAATACCTGATCGGGCTGAAGGCCCGGCAATTCGCCTGCAGCGAAACGCAGAAGTTCGGCCACGTGACCTATTTCTGGAACGGCAACCGCAGCGGCTACCTCGACAAAAGCTTGGAAGAGTATGTCGAGATCCCGTCCGACAACGACGTGACGTTCGACCTTCGGCCGGAGATGAAGGCCAAAGAAATCGCGGCCGTCGCCATCGACCGCATGCGGCGCGGCAGCTTTGACTTCGGGCGCATCAACTTCGCCAACGGCGACATGGTCGGCCACATGGGGCATTTGGACGCGGCGATTAAGGCGATCGAATGCGTCGATGCGCAGTTGACTAAGCTTATGGCCGCCGCTGACGAGACGGGCTATACGTTGATCGTGACCGCCGACCACGGCAATGCCGATGAGATGTTCGACGGCAAGGAGAAGGACTTCCCGGATTGGAACAAGGCCGGCGGCAAGCAGCCGCGGCCGAAGACGGCGCACACCCTCGCGCCAGTGCCCTTCGCTGTTTACGGCAAGCGCGCCAGGGATTTCCAGTTGGCGAATGTGCCGAAGAGAACTCTCGCCAACATCGCCAATACCGCCCTCGACTTGATGGGACTGCCAGAGAACCCGCTTTACCTCCCGAGTCTGATCGCAAGGAAGACCTGAAGCATGAGCAAGGCGAAGTTTCCCACGGGCGCTCCCGACCTCGAGGCCGCCGCCCAGGCCTTTAAAGAATTTTTGACGACGATCGCCGCCTTGCGGGACCCGAAGGTCGGGTGTCCCTGGGACTTGAAGCAGTCCCACGAGACCTTGCGACGCTACATGATCGAAGAAGCTTACGAAGCTTCGGAGGCAATGGCCGCGGGTGACGCCAGGGATATCCAAGGAGAACTCGGCGACGTCTTGCTCCAAGTGGTGCTGAATGCGCAGATCGCCCAAGACGAGAAGAACTTCTCGGTCGTCGAAGTCATCAAGGGCATCGACGACAAAATGCGGCGCCGCCACCCTCATGTCTTCGACAAAGACACGGGAGGCGTCAGCGTCGACGACGTCCGTAGCAACTGGGACTTGATCAAGGCCGAGGAAAAAGCCAAAGCAGGGAAGTCCAAGCCAACGGGCGCCTTCGTCGACGCGGAGAAGTGCCAACCCGCCACTTTGCAGGCGCAGAAGATCGGCAAGATCGCCCACAAGATCCGGTTCGACTGGGACACCGCCGACGAGGTGTTCGCCCAAGTGCGTTCGGAGGTCGACGAAGTCGAGGCCGAACTCAAGAAGAAGAAGCGCAGCCCGGCGAAGCTCGCCGAGGAGATCGGCGACGTTTACTTTTCCTTGGCCCAACTTTGTCGCCATCTTGATCTCGACCCCGAGGTCGTCAGCATCGACGCGAACCGGAAGTTCCTGCAGCGATTCAGCCGCCTGGAAGCCATCGCCAAGGGGCGTTCGCTGGCCTTGGCGTCCGCCACGCGTGAGCAATTGGAAGAGCTCTGGAAGGCCGTCAAGCGCGAGGAGTGACGAGTTAGCCATTTTGAGGTATCGATAGAATCCTAGTTTTTCCACTTGAGGAGGTTACCCGTGACGACTCATCAGCAAACCGTCGTGCAGTTCTCCAAGATGCTCAACAACATGAGCGTGTTCATCGACAAGGCGACTGCCTACGCGACCACCAAGAAGTTCGAACCCGACACCTTCGTCGACCTGCGCTTGGCTCCTGACATGTATTCGTTCGCCAAACAGATCCAAATTGCCACCGACAACGCCAAGGGCGGCGTCGCGCGCCTCGCCGGCCAAGAGCCGCCGAAGTTCGAAGACAACGAGAAGACCCTAGGCGAGCTGAAGACCCGTCTGAAGAAGACCGTCGACTACATCAGCAAGTTCAAACCCGACGACTTCAAGGGAGCGGAAGATCGCCGCATCACCTTGCCGTGGGCCCCAGGCAAATACATGCAAGGCGGCGAGTACCTCGTCGAGATGCTCGTCCCGAACTTTTACTTCCACGTCATGGCGGCTTACGCCATTCTTCGCCACAACGGCGTCGACTTGGGCAAGCCGGACTTCATCGGCAACATCAATTTTCGCTGATTCGCCGACCTAGCGTTGCAGGCGACACGCCTGCCGCGCTAGGTCAAATACTCCCGCTTCGTTGAAGCAGTCGGAGAAGCCGTCGACGTACTGGGCGTAGTTCATGTCCTTGTCGACGAAGACCGAGCCGTCCGCCCGCACTTCGCAGGGCATCGACTCGTAGCTGCACGGTGCGTCGTTGGAGAAATCGTCCGAGCCGTGACTGTTGAGCAAGACGACCGTGCCGTCGTCGGCGACGAGCGGACCGCCGGAGAAGCCGGGGATCGAGCTGCACTTGTGCTTCACGCTATGCGGCGCGGTGTAGATGCCATTCTTTAACGCGACTTCCTCGCCGACGGTGCATGACGAGATGTGGAGGCTTTGCTTGTCGTAGTCGCGCGTGCGGAGCGGCACGCCGACCAGGCCGACGCGGGTGCCGACGGCGGGCCGCGCGTGGCTGAGTTTCAGCGGCTTATAGCCCATCGCTGTGACCTGGGCGATGGTCTTGGTGGTCTCGAAAATCGCGACGTCGATGTCCGATTCGGTGATGTAGGCCAGTTTCTTGAATTCGATCTTCTTCCGGTCTTCCTCGGGCACGCTGACGTAGTGGTTGACGTTGATGAAGTAGTCGGTGTGCTGGTTGACCCTGAACTCCGTAGCGCCCAGCATGTCGGAACCGAGGTGCTGGAAAAAGTTGCAGTGGGCGTTGGTGACGACATAAGCAGGACCGGTCGGCACGCCGGTGTCGATCAGGAACGCCGTGCAGACGTCGGGTTCGACCACCACGAAAGTTACGCCCAGGACGCCGATACCACTTAAGCCGTCGCTCGGCTCGAGAGGGCGCCACGCCGGTTTGTCGGAGTTGGCTTGCGCTTCGTCGATCTTTTTGCCGTTGGCGTCAAAGAGCGACTTCGTGCTCGAGGCGTCGTCGCCCGCCGTGCGGCAACCCGCGAAAGCCAAACCTGCGAGTAAAACCACCCAGAACTTTTGCGACATGACTGCCCGACGTTAAAGAAAAAGGGCGCCTTTGGGCGCCCTTTCGTATCTCTTCACTCCCGGCGCGCTGTCCGGGGCTAAAGCGTTACTTCTTCTTGGCCGGAGCCTTCTTCGCGGGCGCCTTGGCGGCGGCCGGAGCCTTCTTGGCTGCCGTCTTGGCGGCGGCCGGAGCAGTCTTCGCGGTGCCTTTCTTCGGCGTCGCGGTCTTGACTGGAGCGGCGGCGGCGGCCGGAGCGGCAGCGGCGGCTTCTTGGCGGCGGACCGACGCGGATTTCTTCAGCGTCTTGACGTCGGCTTGCGCGACTTTGCCTTCTTCCGCGGAACGCAACATGGCCGACAGACGACCGATCTTGCGCGCCACGTTGTTGCTGTGCAAGACGCCCTTGGCGCCGGCCTTGGCCAGCATCGACTGCGCGTTGACGAAAAGCGGACGAACGGTGGCTTTGTCGACAGAGCCTTGGCCAGCGCCGAGAACCGCCAAGCGGAATTTCTTGACGGCGGTCTTCACCGCGGCAAGGTATTGCTTGTTGCGGACTTTCGCCCGATTGTTCCGACCAATGCGTTTGATTGCTGACTTATGTTGTGCCACGGACCGACCCTCAAGAAATTAGAAGAAGGTAGCTTCTAGCAGGGTCTTACGGGGGCTGTCAATAAAGCTGAACGCGTAGGGCGGCCTCTAATCCGTGGCTCAAACCGCGATTGGAGACTGCGCCTGCGAGGCTCGAATTCGGGGCAGAGCCGGGAGTTGCCGTCAGATTGCCTTGGTAGCGGCTTACGAAGCCACCCCAAGCGACTTCGACGCGGGGGCCGATTTCGTGGCGTTTCTCCCAGCCGAAGAGGCCAGAGACGCCTTTCGAGCGGTAGACTTTGTCGCCGTCGGCGCCAACGCCCGTCTCGTCAAAAGTGCTGATCGAAGCCTGTAAGCTCCATGATTCATTAAAGTTCCAGGACACGAAAGGGCCGGCGCCGAGGCGGTAGAATTGACGCTCCCCGCCGCGCCCGCCTTGACCGCTGGTGCGGACACCGAGGTCCCAGTCGTCACCTAGGGGATGCGTCAGATCGAGAAACATCATCGAGCCAGCGACTTGTTTGAAGCCGGTGGACGACTGATCCTCGACTCCCATCCCCACGTGGGTCGTCGTCGACCAGCCGAGAGCGAGCTGCGACGTGAGAGCAATGGTGATGGCTACCAACGTTTGAAAGTATTTCATGCCTCACGCATCGGCCGGGAGGCGGCCAAACTTTAGACATAACTCACTGAGATCGATAGGAAATTTATTCCTAGCATGGATGAGCGCCGCCAAGGTATTCACTCAAGATGAACCGAAGGCCGCACGACCCCGCATTCGACGACATGCGCCAGCTGGCGCTGAAGCTGGAGGCGGCGTTTGCCAAGGCCAACGCCGCGGTTTTGAAGGCCATCGCCCTCGAGCCTGAAGCCGCGCTCGAGAGCCTTGCGGAAATCCAGGGCAAAATCCTAGGCTTCGACGATCACGGGAAGAAGCGGTTCCGGGAGGCGTTGGAAGAAAAGCGCATCCAGTCGCTGGCGCAAGGCAACCTTTTCATGACCTGCGTGCTTGCCTCGGCGGTGGCGCTGAGCGAATTTAAGAATCAGCCCCGGGCGGTCGCCACAGGCCGCGTGCGCCGGCAGCTAGATCGCTTGCGGGGCCAGAGCACGAACGGCTTGAGCTTAGGCGCGTTCGCGTTCGCGAGCTTTTACGCCCTGTGCGGCAAAGGCGCCATGAGTCGGGTAGTGGCTTGGCGGCAAAAGTCGACGATCCGCGCCAAATAGTCTGTTAGGCTGCCGGGAACTCACACTCTTCGCAAAAGTATCTCGAAGGAGTCTCCGCCATGCGTATTTTAGCCGCCGCGTTCATCATCCTAGCGTCCACCTCCCTAACCGCCTACGCCGCTCCCCAAGTCTTGGCGGAAAGCGAATCCGGCATCGTCTTCGGCGACCTGGACTGCCCGATCCAAAGCCATACCGTCAGCGAAGCCAGTCTCTACGAGGGCGACTTTGGTTATCTCAGCGCCGACGTGGAAGTCGAAACGACCTGCGTCCGCGAAGACGGTACGACTTGGACCGACCACGGCGGAGACTCGGTGCCGTTCCTGACGCTGACCTTTGATCGGGTGACGCAAACTTGGAACACCAACGGAGTCGTCGTCGCCACGCGCGTCGATTTTCGCACGATCGAAAAGAACCCCGAGCTGACCTACGGCGTCTGGCACTTCTCCGACGACACGCACGTCGACTTCAAAGTGCAAATCTCGAAAATTCCCGCGCATTAACTCGCGAGGGCGTTGAGTTCGAACGTCGTCGTCGTGTCGAGGGCTCTTGGCCGGCTCCCCGGCGTCGTGCCGTCCGACTGCCAATCATTCGACCCGCAGAACGACTGCTCGTTGGCCGCCTCGACGTACTCCGGATCCTGGACGACGACGGTGACCTTCGTGACTGCGTAGTCGATGGGAGTCGCGAAGTCGGTCGGATGGAGATGTCCACGTTCCAGGGAGCGCCGCCGCTAGCATTGAGAGCAAGAGTTGCATGGAAGCCTCGCCAAAGTTGATGAAGGGGATCAGTCTACTTCGCCGCGACGTCGAGCAGGTTACCCGCTGAATAAGCCGCGAACTCCGGAGCGTACATCGACTGGATCTCGGCCGGGCCTACCCGGAAG
>JAYWBY010000134.1:0-2251 GCA_043781115.1 Pseudomonadota bacterium | reverse complement strand
TTCGGCGCCACAAACTCTTACGCCGCGGCTTTTCGCGACGAGATCCGCCAGATCCTCGGCGCCGCAGTCGACCGCGACGACATTCGCGTGCTCGAAGTAACGAAAAGGTTGAACCTCCTGGACCCTCGGGAAGCCGCAGAGGTTCAAACGGCCTACTTGGACTTGATCCGACGGATCGCCGACGTCTTCCAGCCCGAAAATCAACCGGTGAAGTTCAGCGACGGCGTCTACCTGCAGGATCTGCGCACCCTCACCTACCGGTTCATCCAAACAGTGCGGTATTCACCGCCGGCGCGCCAGCTGCTCTTCTTGAACCGTAAGCTCGGCGGTATGTTCCACCTCCTCAAAGACGCCGGCGCCGAGTTGGACTTGAGTCGCTACCTCGACCGGGTTATGACGATGGACATCAAAGATTCCTAGCGCTTCATGAAGAAGAGGTCGCCATGTTCGGCAACGGGGTTCGTCTCCTGTTCGGTGTCACGCTCGTCGTCCTCGCCTGCAAATCACCCGAGGGCTCGCGGGTCGCCGCGGACGAAACCGCTCTGGCGTCGACGACGGGCACGTGGTCCGAACTGACGACGATCCGTGACGACACCAAATACTTCGACGACCAGTCGGATCCGCTCAACGGACTGCCGAACGCCGGCGGCTGGTGGGTCACGCCGATCCACGCGACGCTTTTGCCGAAGACCGGCGAAGTGCTCTTGACTGGCTGGGGGCGGAAGGACGAGCACAGTTGCCACGTTCACGGCGCCTCCGATTCGAACGCCCACGAAGCGATCGGCTCTCGCCGCAACGGCACGACGTTCGTCATAGACCCGGCGGTTGTCGGCGAAAAGCCCACGATTACGCTGACGAAAGAAGGTGACGCCTCCAGCCATTGGCTGCAGGAGGATTTCTTGAGCCACGGTGAAACCAAGGACGTCATGTATTGCTCGGGCCATGTGCCGCTGTCTGACGGCCGCGTCCTTTATACCGGGGGCGCGCAATACTACGATCTCGGCAAGACCAAATTTGAAGTCGAGTTTGGCCTCGACTACCTGCGTGTATTCGATCCGACGGCGCGCAAGATCGAACGCGTAAAGAACGCCGCGGGTGAAACGCAGCGTCTATCTGGTGGTCCGAAGTTTCCCCTCGAAGATTACGGCACGAACGTCGAACAGCTCTTCGCGGGACTCAGGGACGGGGACGGCCACGTCAATACAGCCTGGTATCCGACCAACCTGCGTCTGCCGAACGGCAAGGTGCTGATAGCCTCTGGCTTCGTCAATTGCTGCAACAAATCGAACAGCAGCCACGACTACTCACCCAACAACACGTTCCACGTCTTCGACCCGAAGAACGCGGCCGAGCCCGTGAAACTCCTGCTCGCCCACGGAAGCGCCGCCGAACAGGAATTGATCACGCCTGGCCAAAAAGATTACACGCAAATGCATCTCTTGCACCGGCCGGTGACGCTTGGAGGCAAGACGTTTCAGATCGCGATGTTTGGCTACCGCGGCCGCGTCGTCCTCTTCAACTACTTGACGAAAGAATTCGGCTTGCCGGCGCACGGGCAAAGGCCCAAGAGCTTCGGCCCAGACGGCCCCTCGGCCAACGGGGCGATGGCTTGGGACGCGACCTCGGTGCTTTTGCCCGACGGAAGGCTCCTGATTTTCGGAGGCACCGAAGACAGCCAGATTTCGCAGCGGGCCGACCTCTACGATTTCGCCGCAGATTCTTGGTCGCACATCGACACCGGCGTCAGCCGCGAAAACGCCGTGACTCAGCTCTTGCCCGACGGTCGAGTGCTGTTGACGAACGGCTGGACCGATACGCAGGCCGCGACCGGCGACGAAGAAGGACGCAAGACACCTGTCATCATCGATCCAGTCTCCGGCGTCATTGAACGCCTGGCGATGTGGCCCGATGCGCGGGAGCGGGGTTATCACAGTTTCGCGCTCCTCTTGAAGGACGCGCGGATTCTCGTCGGTGGCGGTACCTTCTCGCCGCGCGAAATCAGCGCCGAAATCGGCTGCGAGCAGTCGAACATGCGACGCTTCTCGCCGCCTTATTTGTCGAAAGGCCCGCGACCGGTTTTTGGCGGCGACACCTCGGCGCTCAAAGTCGTGCCTGGGGGATCCGAGATGACCATGACCCTGGCCCCGGGGACGTCGCTCGATCCGAAGCATGGCGTCGCCCTTTTGGCGCCGGGGGCGATGACGCACGCCTTCGACCAGAACCAACGCTATCTGTCCTTGGCGTTCACTCA
>JAYWBY010000133.1:0-6425 GCA_043781115.1 Pseudomonadota bacterium | reverse complement strand
CTCGGCAAGGCAGCGCCGATGTACGTCGCCTCGAGCGCCTTGGTGACCAACCTTGCCGTCCATTTCAAAATGGCGCGCAATTCATCGCTCGTTTGGGTGACGACGCTGGACAAAGGCCAACCCGTCAAAGGCGCCTTGGTCTCAATCTGGGACTGTAAAAAGAACCTTCACTTCAAAGGCAAGACCAACGACGACGGCTTTCTCGCCGTCGACAAGGAGCTGCCGAAGCTCGAAAAGCTGCCGCAGTGTTTCGTCAAGGAGTCGAAAGAGCGGCTACACGCCGCTAGCGCCTATGGAGGCGGCTTCTTGGTCGCGGCGGAGCTCGGCGACGATTTCAGCTTCGCGCACACGAGCTGGGAGGACGGCATCGAGCCTTGGCGCTTCAACTTACCTTACGTAGAGGCGCACGAAGACGTCGTCCTGCACACGGTGCTCGACCGTTCGCTGCTAAGGGCCGGCGATACGGTGCACTTGAAAACGGTCCTCCGGCAACGGACCAGCGACGGCTTCGGTTTCTTCAAGAACGACGCGGCTCCAAAGACGATGATCCTCGCCCACGAGGGGTCGGAACAAAAGTACGAGTTGCCGCTGACGTTCGACTCCACCGGCGTCGCGGTCAACGACTGGCAAGTGCCGAAAGACGCCAAGCTCGGGACTTACATGCTCTTCGCCAACCTCCCGGGCGCCAGCAAAAAGGTCGAGGAGGAGGAAAGCAATGGTACGGTCGTCGCGGGCGAACTCCGGGTCGAGGAATTCCGCATTCCGCTGGCGAAAGGGCTGATCAACGCCGCAGCGGCCGTGCTGGTTAAACCAAAGACTTTGAAGTACGACGTCGGCGTCCAATATTTGAGCGGGGGCGCGGCCGCGAACCTCCCCGTGACGTTTCGCGTCCGCATGAACCGCCAGCCTTCGGTGCACTTGGCGGACTTCGACGGCTTCTCTTTCGGCTCGGAGCCGGTCGTCGTCGGCGAGAACCGGCGCGACCGGACGGAGGCCAAGGAAGTCGAGCTTTACAAATCCGACTTGACGCTTGGCTCGACCGGGATGGGCTTGGTCAGCGTCGCCGACGTGCCGCAGCACACCGTGCCGTACGAAGTAGAAAGCGAGCTCGAATACAAGGATCCGTCGGGCGAAATACAAACCGTATCACGCAAACAAAGCCTCTGGCCGAGCCGCTTTCTCGTCGGGATCAAAGCCAACGACTGGCTCGTCACCAAGGACAAGTTGAAGTTCCTGGTCGCGGTCGCGGACAAAAACGGCAAGCCGGTCTCCGGCCACCCGGTCAAGGTGAAGCTCTTCAAGCGCCGGTACTTGACGCACCGCAAGCGTCTGATCGGTGGGTTTTATGCCTACGAAGACGTGGAAAAAGTGACGGCCGTCGGCGACCTTTGCGGCGGCAAAACCGGGACCAACGGCGAATTCACCTGCGTCGGCAAGAGTAAGGCCGGGGGCGAGCTTCTCGCCGAGGCTTCCTCCACGGATAAAGGCGGAGTCTCGTCCGCGTCGACGAGCGTCTACGTGCCAGGCAACGACAGCTTCTCGTTCCCGCAGGGCGACCAAGACCGCATCGACGTCGTACCGGAAAAAAAGGCTTACGAGACCGGCGAAACGGCGCGCCTCCAGGTTCGGATGCCTTTCAAGAAGGCATTTGCCCTGGTGACCGTCGAACGCGAAGGCATCCAAGACGTCTTCGTGAAGGAACTCGAAGGCAAGACCCCGGTCATCGAGGTGAAGGTCAAAGATAACTACGCCCCCAACACCTTCATCTCCGTGCTCGTCGTCCGCGGCCGCGTGAAAAAACCGGAGGCCAACTTCCTCGCCGACTTGGCGCGGCCGGCCTTTCGCTTAGGCATGGCCGCCATCAGCGTTGGTAGCAAAGCCTACACGCTCAACGTCAAAGTAAAAACGGACCGAAAAACCTATCAGGCCCGGGACGAAGTCGCCGTCTCGCTGGAAGCGCACGGCCCAGACGGCAATGCCGTGGCCAACGCCGAGGCCGCCGTGGCGGTGATCGACGAAGGGCTGCTCCAACTCAAACCCAACGACAGCTGGAATTTACTTGCCGCGATGACCGGCCAACGGGGGGACACGGCCCACACCTTCACTGCCGCCATGCAGGTCATCGGCAAACGGCACTTTGGCCTCAAAGCCTTGAACCCAGGCGGAGGGGGCGGCGTCGAAGCGACCCGGTCGATGTTCGACGCCATGGTGTTTTGGCAGAGTCGGGTGCCGCTCGACCGCGAAGGCAAGGGACAGCTGAAGTTCAAGCTGAACGACTCGCTCACTTCCTTCAAGGTCGTCGCCATCGCCCAAGCCGGCACGAGTCGCTTCGGCACGGGCGAAACGAGCATCGCCGCCACGAAAGACGTCATGATCCTTCCGGGCATTCCGCCCACGGCCCGGGCCGGGGATCATTTGAAAGCCTCTTTCACCGTTCGCAACACCACGAAGGATGCAAAGAGGCTCGAAGTCAAGCTGACGGTCGTGGGCCTAAAGGAGGCGCCCAAGCCTCAGAAAGTCGAGCTCCCGGCCGGCTCCGGCCTCGCGCTGTCGTGGGACGTCGCCGTGCCCCCCGGTGAAAGCCAACTGGAGTACAAAGTCCTGGTCGAAGCGGCCGGCAAACTCGCCGACCAATTGGTGATCAAGCAAAAAGTCACAGCGGCCGTGCCAGAACGAACGGTGCAGGCGACGCTCGTCCAGCTGGCTCCTGAGACAGAGCTCACCGTAGCGCCGCCAGCTGGCGCCGAAGCCGGCCGCGGCGGCCTGCTCGTCTCCCTGCGCCCGTCCTTGGCCGGGGATTTTGCCGGCCTGACCGACTACATGCGCGACTACCCGTACTCCTGCCTCGAGCAACGCACGTCGAAAGCGATCGCCTTGAATGACGACACGGCCTGGAACGAAACGATGACGGCTCTGCCGTCCTACATGGATTCCGACGGCCTGCTCAAGTATTACCCGACCTCGCGGGACGGTTCGGCAGTGTTGACGGCCTACCTCCTGACAATCGGCAATGAGGCTGGCCGCGCCATCCCCCCAGAATACCAAGTTCGCCTCCTCCAAGCGTTGAAGGGCTTCGTCGACGGCGCCATTGTCCGCGATCACCTGTCGTTCGGCGCCGACCTTGTGCTGCAAAAACTTTCGGCTTTGGACGCGCTGAGCCGCTATGGGGAAGCGACGGCGGAAGAGTTGGAAAGTTTCGAGCACACGCCGAAGTATTGGCCGACGTCCGCCCTGATCGACTGGATCGGCATCTTGAAACGCTTGCCCGAAACTGCGACGAGCAAGAACGAACTCGACTTGGCGCTGAAACAGCTGAAGACGCGGATGACCTACCGAGGCACGACGCTGACTTTCTCCACCGAGACGCGGGACGACCTTTGGTGGCTCATGGTCTCGGCCGACGAAAACGCCGTCCGCATTCCTTTGCTCGCTTTGGAATTCAAACTCTTCGCCGATGACCTGCCGAAAATCGTGCGTAGCGCCTTGGCCCGACAAGGCGCCAAGGGCCATTGGGATTTGACCACGGCCAATGCCTTCGGCGCCCTGGCGCTCCGGAAGTTCGCCGCCGCCCGCGAGTCGACGAAAGTGTCGGGCAAGGTCTTAGCCACGGTCGGCAAGGAGACCAAGACGCATGATTGGAGCTCCGACGCGAGCGGCGGGCGCCTACTCCTTCCTTGGGGCGCGGGTCCAGCCAAGCTTAAGGTCAAGCAGGAGGGCGACGGCGCTCCTTGGGCGCAAATCGAGAGTCGTGCGGCCGTGCCGCTGACTGCGAAGGTTGCCGCTGGGTTCGGCATTACTAAGGAAGTGACGCCGCTCCGAGTGAAGACCTCGGGTCTTTGGTCCGTCGGCGACATCGCCCGGGTGAAGATCACCGTGAATAGCCAAACGGACACCGGCTTGGTCGTGGTCGACGACCCGATCCCGACAGGGGCTTCGATCCTCGGCACCGGTCTCGGAGGCAACACCAAGCCGCCAGGAGCGGACGACGCGCAGACGGGCTATGCCTGGCCCACATACCGGGAGACCTCTTTCAACGGCTTGAAGGCCTACTACGATACCGTGCCGAAAGGTGAGTTCAGCCTGGAATACACGTTCCGCTTGAACAACGCCGGAGACTTTAAATTGCCGCCGACTCACGTTGAGGCGATGTACGCGCCAGACACGTATGGCGACAGCCCCAACCCTGCTTGGAAGGTGAACGGTTGAAAGCTCAACGCTGGATGGAAGGCGTCGCCGCCTCGCTCGCCGTTTGTTCGATGATGCCGCTCGGCAAAGTCGCGCCGCTGCCGACCTTCTCCAACGTGCGGCAAATTTATCGCTCGTCCGACGTAGCGCTGCTGGCGCGCGATGGCACTCTCCTGGACGAGCTGCGCGCCGACCACTCGGCGCGACGTCTGGCCTGGGTTGACTTAGGCGACGTGTCGCCTCGCTTCGTGGAGGCGCTCATCGCCACCGAGGACCGACGTTTCTTCGGTCATCCTGGTGTCGACGTTTGGGCAGCCTCGCACGCCGCGACTGGCCCCTTTCGCTCTGGACCACGCCGCGGTGCCAGCACGATCTCGATGCAACTCGTTGGGTCCCTCCTCAAAACAAAGGCCAAAGGCCGACGCGGCGCCGCGGCGAAAATCCGGCAATTTCTTGAAGCGACGGAGCTCGAGCGACGGTGGAAAAAGGCACAAATTCTAGAGGCTTATATCAACCTGGTCGCCTTCCGCGGCGAACTCGTTGGGGTCGGAGCCGCGGCGCGCACGCTTTTCGGCAAGGATCCCAGTGGACTCGACTTCGCAGAAAGTCTGCTGCTCACGGCGCAAATTTCTCAACCCAACGCTTCGGCCAAACGATTGACGGCGCGAGCCTGCCAGGTCGCCAGCCGAGTCGGCGACGCCGGGCTCTGCCTTCGTATCAAGAGCCTCGCCGCCGCGAAGTTGTACGGTGGCGCCTTATTCACTCACGCGAGCGGCGAGGCACCTCACGCCGTCCGCCGCCTCCTGACCGAGTCGAGCGAAGGAACTGCTAGCGGCTTTCTTCGTTCGACCCTCGACGCCTCGTTGCAGCGCTTCGCCAACGCCGAACTTCGGGCGCAAATCGGCGAACTGGTTGGCCGCCACGTGCGGGACGCCGCGGCGCTCGTCGTCGACAACGCGTCGGGCGAGATTTTGGCCTACGTCGGCAGCAGCGGCCCGCTCTCTCGCTCGCCGGAGGTCGACGGCGTCCGCGCCCGCCGCCAAGCCGGGTCGATCCTCAAGCCGTTTCTATACGAAATGGCGCTGGAAAAGCGCTATTTGACCGCGGCGTCGCTGCTCGACGACAGCCCTCTCGAATTGCCAGTCGGTGGCGGAGTCTACCGGCCGAAGAACTACGACAACGTCTTTCGGGGACCCGTGTCGGTGCGCCAAGCACTGGCGGCATCGCTCAATGTGCCGGCGGTGAAAGTCCTCGGTTTGGTCGGCGTCGAACCTTACATGCAGCGGCTTTGGACGCTCGGCTTCAACGTCGCCCAGCGCGCCGACTTCTTTGGACCGTCGCTAGCGCTCGGCGCGGTCGACGTATCTTTGGAAGAGCTCGTCGGCGCTTATCGAACCTTGGCGCTCCGCGGCCAAAGAGGACCACTGTCGCTGCGCGCGCACGCCGTGCCGGCCGGTCCTCCCCAGCCTAAGGTCTTGGCCCCGGCCGCGACTTACGTCGTCGCCGACATTCTGGCCGACCGCGGCGCCCGCGCCATGACGTTCGGCCTCGAAAACTACTTGGCGACCAGCTTTTACACCTCGGTGAAGACCGGCACGTCGAAAGACATGCGCGACAATTGGTGCGTCGGCTTCTCAGACCGCTATACCGTCGGCGTTTGGGTCGGTAACTTCGACGGCGAGCCGATGTGGAACGTCAGCGGCGTCAGTGGCGCGGCCCCGATCTGGATGAAGCTGATGCGCCGCCTCCACGAGTCCGCACCGAGTCGCATGCCGCCGCCACCGGAAGGAGTGGCGGAACACACGCTGCGAGGTCCAGCCGGCAAGGCCGAGGACGAATGGTTCGTCGACGGCACGGCGCCCTCGAGCGTCAATCTGGATGACGACCCGGCGGTGACCCTCCGCCTCACCTACCCGACCGACGGATTGGTCGTCGCCTTCGATCCGGACATCGACCCGGCGCGCCAGCAGCTCCGTCCCGAGGTTCAGCCGGCGTCGGCCCGTTTCGCCCTTCGCCTCGACGGGCGTCCGCTGGCCTCGGGCGCGGCCCTTCCCGTGGCGACGCTGACGCGCGGCGTGCACAAGCTGACGCTCCTGTCGCCCTCGGGAGAAAAGCGAGACGAGGTTCATTTCACGCTCGGTGGCGGGTCGGCGCTCAGCAGTAGATGACGTGGTCTTTCAGAAAGCCGTCGACCGCCCGGTAAAAATGCTCGATGGTTTCGGCTTTACGGAAGCCGTGCC
>JAYWBY010000132.1:0-6425 GCA_043781115.1 Pseudomonadota bacterium | reverse complement strand
TGGCTGCGAGTGCGTCATGGTTAAAAGAAGAGCCCACTGAATCTCTGAGACAAAGGAACAGCCGGCCTGAGCCTAGGTACGCTTTCCGGAGAGGCATAGAACTAAATGTATCAAACCGCCTCGGCCTAGCCGACCGTAACTTCAAAGAACGCGCCCCACCCTCCCGGGGAAGCGCCATGGCCATCGCACGGCAATACCCACCGCTATTCAGCATGCGGTGCGTCTCCGGGACTCGGGTCAATGCACCTGGAACTTTCCAAATGGCGAACGGTGTAACGAGAGGATGATGCTTGAATTCGATCATAACTTGATGATTTGTCGCGGTGGCGAGCACAGTGTCGAGAATGTGGCATTGCGCTGCAGACGCCACAATCTCCACCGGGCGGAACAGGAACTAGGCCTGGCCTTCATGGCACAGTGGACCAACTGACCCGCCACAGGCCGGTCTCAGGCCGATTTGGGCACGTTCAGCGGGGCTTCCGCCTCGCCTTGGACCAGGACCGGAGCGAGCGTCGCGAGGTGCTTCGAGAATTTTTCCCAGTACTTCACCTTGGACATGCCGGCGCCGATCGCCTCGAACCGGGCGTGCCAAATGTCGGGCTTCGAAGGCAAGACCGCTGAGGCTGTGATTTGGACGAGGGTGTTGCCCTCCCAAGCCGTCGCCAGGAATTTGTGAAGGATGCTGATGCGGCTGCCCTTCAGGATCGGGAAGCGCACCTGGAGAATGCCGCCGGTTTCGTCGACGCCGACCAAACTCGCGGGCGCTTGGTAGCGCACGGCGACGCCGGCGGTGGACGTGGCGGAATTCTTGCCCGCGGCCCCGGCGATGTCCGACGCCTTCTCGAAGGAAGCTTGCAGCATTTCGACGAAGAGGCCCATGCCGAACGGGCGCTTGATGTAACGGACGGCCGAGGTCGAGCGCGCGTTCATCGACGTCGTGCCGACGATCAGCGGGGGCCGCTTGTTTGGCGGCAATTTCCCATAGGCGTTCTTCCATTCGATGCCGGAGCCGTCGTTCATCAGCTCGTGGAGGTAGACGCAGGCGATCGATTCGAAGTCGCGTTTGACGATCGACGCCGCCATGGCCAAGGACTTGGCGTGCACCAAGTCGATGCCGTAGCCCTTCAGGATCTCGCGGAAGCCTTCGTAGCGCGCTTCGTTGGGCTCGTAGAAGATGACTTTTTGAATTTTCTCTTGTTTGGCTTGGGCGGCGTCGGCGCCGAAATTGATCTCGGGCAGGCCGAGCACCCACTTCCGGCCCGCGCCGACGATGCGGTTGATCGGAAAGAGGTTGAAGATCTCGTCGCCGTCGCGCAGGTTCGTCGCCATGCGGAGGACGGCGGGTCCGAGGTCGGGGCTCGTCGGCACGCAAAGCATGCTAGCCATCGGGTCGACTTCCGTTGACGAGCGCGACACGAGTTGCTCGCCCGAGCGGCCCATGACGGCGGCGTCAATCGAGATCGTCATGTCTTTGTCGAGGCCAAGCGCGTCGGCGGCCATGAAGTAGGGCGAAATCGTCGAGTGCGCCTTCATGACTTCCATGACTTTCGAATGAAAGCTCCTGGGCTCGAAGGCGCCGAGGAAGAAGCCGGCGAATTTCCGCGAAGCCAGCGGCGCGAGCTCTTCTTTCGTCTTTTTCAAGACCACGGCGAGAATAGGCGTCTTCTTCAACGTCTCGTGCTGCTGCAAACGGTCATAGAGGTTGCCGGCCGAGCCGTCCGAGAGGATGGCCTCGGTGATCACCAGGTGCGGCATTTCTTGGGCGATGTATTTCAGCGCGTCGTAGAGGCTTAACGCCATGACGACCTTGAAACCGACGTTCGTCAGCATGGTTTGCATGCCGATGCCGCGCTCGCGCTTCTCGACGACGAGGACGATCGTATGTTGGGTGATCGCGGGTGCGACTTCCATCAGCTCGCCTCCTCGATTCCGCCGCCGGCCGCGCCATTGCCGTCGTCACCGCCGCCCGCCGCCGCGTTCTTGGCGTCTTCCGCCTTGGCGAGCGCCAGCGATTCGCGGATCTTCTGCAGCTTCGGAAAGTTGGAGCCGAACTCCTTCTCGCAACGCGTGACGTACTTTAGCGCCATGTCCCAGGCCTTGAGGCGCCGGCAAGCTAGCGCCGCGTTGAGGCTGATCTTGTAGCGGAGTTCGGGGCGCACGATCTTGTGAGCCTTTTGGTAAAGAGCCAGCGCGCTCTTGCCTTTGCCGGCTTGGCTCAGCTGGATGCCCAGCTCGTTGAGTTTGGCGGCGAAGAACGGACCGACTTCCGACATGTTGTCCATCAGCTTGAAGGCGTCGCCGACCTTGCCAGTGCAAAGGAGCACTTGGGCCTTGGCTTCGAGCACCTTGGAATTGTTCGGCGCGAGCTTGGTCGCGGCGTCGACGTAGCGTTGGGCCGTGACGAAGTCGCCCTTTTCGATGTAAACGGCGGCGAGGTTAGCCTTGCGTTCGACGTCATAGGGGTTGGTCTTTTCGAGCGTCTTGAAGACTTCGAGTGCCTCATCAACATTGCCGGTGACGAGCAACGTCTCGCCGAGGCTGGCGGCGGACGGGCGAAACATCTTGTTCATGCCGCGCGCCGAGCCGAAGGCTATGGCGGCGCCGTTGTAGTCCCCGGTCGCTTCCGCGGCTTTGCCCTTGGCGTAGGCCAAGCGGTAGTCATATTCGGCGAGGTCACCGATGGCGCTGGCGGCCTTTTTGATCGCGGCTTGATCGGCGCTGCGGATCGAGCGGCTTAGCGTCACGGTCTTCGCTTCCGCGGATTGAGCATCGGCAAGCAGCACGGCGGCGTTGCGCGTGATGGCCGCCACCTCTTTCACCCACGAGGAGTTGGCGACGAATTGCTCGATGCCAAATTCAAAGACTCCGGCCATAAAGATCGGGTCGGGGTCGTCACATACGAGAGCTTGGAATTCGGCGATGCAGCCGACGTTGCTTTGGAAGGAACGCAGCAACGTTTGCAGCTCGCCGCTGTTTTGTTTGGCGAACAGCACTTGCACGAGGACCGAACCGCCGTTGAGCATGATTTCGGCCTCCTCGACGGAGCCGACGAAGCTCAACGACGTGGCAAACTCCTGCCCCGCGGTCTTCTCTTGCCAGGTTTGGGCAAGATCGGAACCGGTCAGATCAACAAGTAAGCACGTCCACTCCATAGACCTCTCTAACGACGACGGGAATGAGGATGGATCGGAACATCTCAACACTGCATTGAGCCCGGCCTCGATCATGCCGGGGCAAGGCACAACTCATCGCGTTGAATTGATGCCCGAATGACAGTCCTTTTGTCGAAAGATCAAATCGGCGGGCTGTCCCGCTTTTCCGCCTGCCTGAGCGGCTGCCAAACTGAAGATTCCTCAACCATTCTGATAAATTTCCTGCTAGCATACCGCCTAATGACCTCCCGAACGCGCGATGCGGCGAGTGTTTTGACGCTCAGCCTATTTTTTACGCTGGCCTGCCCGAGCTTGATGGCTCAGGAGCAAAACAGCCAGGCCCTGCCGCCGTCTTGGAAGATGGGTCACAACACGACCAAGCCTCGGCCCGAGGACGCGCAAACGAACACGTTCGAGGGTTATGGCGACGGCGAACCGGCGCAACGCACCGTCCGACGCAACCAGCAAGCCTGGTACGTGCCCCGGGTCGCGCTAGGCGTCGGCCTTAACGTCCCGGAGCTCTTGCCGGTGGAAGGTTACTTCTTCTTCGGCCGCCATTTCGGCGTTCGCTTATTCTATACGCCGCCGATTCCTTTTAACATCCGCGTCGAGATGCCGTCCGACGTCATCAGCACGAAGAAGGGCATCGCCGTCGCCAACCCCGACTTCGACATTCGCATGAAGGCGACGTACGGCGCCCACTACGGCGCCGAAGCGCTGTATTTTCCCTTCGGCGGCAGCTTTTTTCTCGCCTCCGGGGTGTCGCACCGGCGCATGCGCTTGGTCGGCGACGCCAAGTCTCCCGTGCTCGTCTGCTCGATCATCGAAGCGGCGAAGGATCCGCCGTGCGGCGACCCTAACGCCTCGATCCGGACCCGCACCGAGCTCGGCATCAAAGCCGACGCCGAGACGACGGCGCTGCTCGTCCGCGCCGCGGTCGGCGGCTTTTGGAACGTCGGGTCGTTTGGCTATTTCATGATGAACGCTGGCGTCACCAAGCCGACCCACATCGAACGTCGCGTCAAAGTCACCACTGAGCTCGACACGCCCGAAGAGGAGGACGAAGAGGTCAAAGGAGCCTTGGCGCAAGTGAAGTCCGAGCGCGAAGCGGATCTCCACGACAAAGCGCTGGCCGCGATGAAGCCGGTCGAGGAAAAGATCTTGCCGATCTTCGGGATCGCCGCGGGCGTACGTTTTTGACCTCCGACCGTTCCTCTTTCAGAGATTCCTTTCTTCTTTGAAAAAATGATGCGAGGCGGGCTCGCGACGGCGCAACGAGGCCACCCGCGGCGGCAGGGTAGATCAAAGGAGGAAAGAGTCTCTGAAAAAGGTACGGCCGGCTGGCACCGATTGATAGAATCTATAACTATCGAACTCACATATATAAATTCATAAAATGATACCAATTCGACCCGATTTCCATTAGAAATGGCCTGACCGCGCCGGCAAATTGACGCGGGAATCTAGCGGTTGAAAAGGCCAAGCGGCGATGATCATTTTCCAAACGGCTGGTGGCACAGGCAGTGTGGGCCTCGAAGCGGGCTTACTGTCTGGACGCGTCCCGGATTGCACGACTTTTCGCAGCAACTCGTACATCCATCGCTTGAACCGCACTCTTCAGGCGGAAATGCGCGTTCTGTCAGCCTATTGTAGCCTCGGCGAGCACCCGCCTTTCGGCTCCGATCTGGCGACGGTGACGGCCGGGCATCAGCACGCCGGCCGCGAACTGGTGCGGCTGATCATCGCCAACCGCGGCATCCCCGAGGACAAATCGGCCCTGAGTTTCGGCCTGACGAAGACGCTCGTCCAACTCTGCGCCGCCATGCCCCGCGGTATCGCCGGCCGGGCCACGCGGACGACGCTCGTGCGCCTCGAGCAGAATCTCGTGACGAATTACGAGAAGCTGCTGAAAGTCGCGCCGGCGCGGGACGCTTCGAGTCTTGCCGAGCTCTTGTCGCAAACGAAACGCCACGGCGAAACGCTGGCCTCTCACCGCGGTTGAGGCAGCTTCGTCGTTTCATAAAGGACCTTGCCGCTATCGTCGATGAAGCGCGCGGTCAGCTTCTCCGCGTCAAGGTCGAGCTCGAGGAAGCCGTTGGTCGCTTCCGCGAAGCGGCTCTCCGCGTCACCTGGGGCGACCTTGAAGAGTTCGCCTCCGCCGCCGCCCGAGACAAAAAGCTCAAGCTGGCAACCCTCGGGCTGACGGTGTTCGAGGTGGCGCGCGTGGCCCGACAGCCAGAGGTCGACCTTGTTGCACAAATACGGCTTCAACGTCAGGCGACTGAAGCCTCCAGTGAAACTAAAGCCTTGGCCGCTAGAACTACCCAGGGGGTGATGCGCCATGACGAAGGTCCACACCGCGTGGCGAGGGCGAATATTGGACGCGAGAAAATCGACGGTGCAATAGGCGGGGCGCAAACAGAGTTCCGCCATCTGTGAGTCGAAGGCGACGAGCTGCAACAAATCGCCAAAGCGCACATCGTAGAACCGATTCGGAAAACGCCAGCGCGAATTCACCAACGAAAAATCAATTTCGGCCTGGGGATTGCCCTTGTAGTCGGCTTGACCCAAGACCGGATAGATCGGCAGACCTTTTAAACACTCGCTGCCAAAAGGTCCGAGCACCTTGGTTTGCCACTGCGGATCGTCGACCGAGGAGAAGCCGTGGTCATACGCGTTGTCGCCTAGGAGCAGGATCGCCGAAGCGCCGGAGCCGGCTTTGCAGCGCTCCTCCATGGCGGCGGCAACGCGCAGCTGGGATTCGCCGCCGGTGCCCGTGTCCCCGAGCGCGAAAAGCCGAAGCGACGAGACGGCCGGCAGCTGAGAATGGAGCGGCCCGACCCTCGACGGCAGCTTTTCGAGCTCGTTCCTGAGGCTCCCGAGGTAAACAAGGGCCAGCACGGCAAAGGCGCCGACCAACACGCTGGGGACCCGTCGTTTCATGGGGCTGCCTGCAAAGAGCTTCGGTTCGACTGGATCTTATATTATCATCAGAGCATTCGCCGCGAAAAAGTGGGGTGGCGTCCGGAGGCAGCCTTTTGTCGAATTTGTTCACGGCGGAAAATTTAGTCGCGCTCATTTCGCTCTCCGCCCTCGAGATCGTGCTCGGCATCGACAACATCGTCTTCATCGCCATTCTGACCAGCCGGCTTGCCGTCGAACAGCAAAGCAAAATGCGCCGGGTCGGCCTTGGCCTTGCCATGATCCAACGGATCCTGCTCTTGCTTGTGATTAGCTGGGTGGTGCACCTCACGGACCCAATCTTCACCGTTT
>JAYWBY010000131.1:0-6430 GCA_043781115.1 Pseudomonadota bacterium | reverse complement strand
AGTCGAAATCCAGGTGACCTACACCGGTAAGGGCGGCCTCGTGACGTCCTATCCTGCCGCCCTAGAGACCAGCGCGCAGGTACAAGCCGTCACCGCCGCCGACGCCGCGACTGGCGCCGACGTGCCGGTCACCTTCCAAGGTGGCAACGTCGTGCTCGCCGAAGCGGAGATCGTGGCCGGCCGCTTGGTCGACGTGCACTATGACCTCGGCAACGACCCGAAAGACCTGAGCGTGACGTTGGCCAACGAAGCCTCGGGCGGCATCGCCGTCGCGGCTGCCGGCGACAACCCGGCCGCATGTTCGGGCAACCTGGTGAACGGCGTGGTCACGGTCGACTGTGGAGGAGCTAAGATCGACGAAGTGACGCTAAGCTACCATGCGGTCATGGAGCGCTTCACGACCTTCACTTTGCCGGAAGTCGTTCCCGCGGATGCCCACTGGCACGTGTATGTCGACGGCGTCGAACTGGAAAACGGCTTCAGCGTCGTTGGTTCCACAGTCAGCGTCGCGCCGGGCCTATTGGCCGCCACGGCCACCGTCAAGGTCGTCGTCGACTTGGTGACGCCCCTCTAAATAACCTTGCGCCGACGCCAGGATGCGACGAGAATGTCGGGTAATGAAACACCCGCTACGATTTCTCGGAGTCCTCCTGGCGTTGGTTTTTCTGCCGGCTGCGCGCGGCGGAGCCGCGACCGTCGAGGCGGTGAACAAAACCCAGACCCGCGTCATCGTCAAGCTGACCCAACCCGAGCTCGCCAAGCTCGAGGACGAGCAAAACGTTCTGGTCGAATGCGGGGTCAAACAAATTTTTGTCTTGGCCGGCACGCTGACCAAACTCAACCCGTTGAAGAAGACGGTCGTGATCGTTTTGGACGAGGCGGAGCCGCGGCTAACGCCGCGCATGTCGGTGCGCTTTCTTTCGACATTTTGGAACCCCGTGCGCTCGTCGCTCATGACGTCCTATTCGCAGTATCACCAGTACGTTCGTTCTAGCCTCGAGGGAGCGGGCGGCGGCTTCTATTCAACCAGCGTCGACAAAGTCGAAGACGCCAAAACCACGACGACGGTGTCCGGGACGACGTTCGACGCCGACGGCTACCTGCTGTTCAACCCGACGTGGTTCGGGGCCGGCTTCGGTTACGAGCGTCGCGACGCGACCATGAAAGTCCAAGCCGAAGGCGACGCGGAGAGATACTCGATCGTCTACAATCAGTTGCGGCCGGGCTTCTGGGTCGAGGTCGAGGACACCTGGCGCATCGGGCTGCGCTACGACTACACACTTTTCGACGTAGATCAGAAGGGAGCGGGAGAGCCAACCTCCTTTTCCTATAACTTCGGTCAACCGGTCCTCGGTGTGACCAAATACCTGAGCGAATACGAGTTCGGAATTACCTACAAAGGCAAGGACAAATACACCGCGGTCGACACGATAAGCATCGCCAATACGGCGATCACCGTAAAGCAAACGTTGAAGCTTCCCGCCGAACTCTTCACTTACTTCCGCAGAGCGACCTCGCCGCAGTTCGTTTGGGGAATGGGTCTCGGCTACGTTTTTTTTGAGCGCGAATTGGTGAAGGGAGAAGAGCTGCTCGCCAAGGCGACGCCGCCTGAGGTCTTGAAGTTTCGCGCCTCGCTCGAATGGCGGTTGAGCGAAGGCGACAAGTTCGACGCGATCTTCACTTACGACGGCGGTAAGTCGCGCAATCCGGTCTTCCTAGAGAACGTCGCCAACATTTGTGGTTTCGAACTGAGCTACATGGAGCCGGCCTTCGAGGGCTTCGTCCTCGGTGGCACTTTGGCTTTGGCCGGCGGCGCGATCAAGTTGCCCGACGAACGCGTCGATCCGGCGACGAATAAAGTTGTCGAGGTTGACCACGACGTGACTACCTATACGGGTAGCCTCTTGCTCTTTGCGCGCACCGAGTTCGATCTTTTGGCAAAAGCCCGCAGTCGCTGAGAAATCCCCGGCTTATCAATGCGCTGCGATGGTGGCTGGATGACGGCTCCGGCGTCGGCGTTCAGTTCCGCCGGCTGATCGACCGAAGCGATTACCATGCGAATCATCATCACTTTGATCATGTTGTTGGGGTTGGCCGATGGGGCCGGCGCCGTGCCGGCGTTGCGCGACCAGTGGCATTTCTTTTGCGCGCCGCGCGGACCGACTAACAAGCTTTTGAGCGGCGCCAAAGCCAAGTCGCAAAACGCCTCAGGTGACCTCGACGCTGGCGTGGCGACCCTGAATTATGCGTGCGTCTTGAGCGCCGCCGAGGTCAAACAGTTCGAAGCCCAAATGGCGAAGTTTCAAGAACAAGGCGGCAAGGGGAAAGCCCCGGCCCTCAACCACGCCAACTCCAACGGCTGGATAAAAGTCGCGGCGCAAAAGCTCGATGCCGCGGTGAAAAAGAAGAAAAGCGACGTGACGGCGAATTACTACCTCGGCTACGCCCTGGCTCTGCAAAACGACGACTGGGCCGTCAACCGTTTCGACGACGCCACGAAGGGCAGCGCCGACGTCGCGGCCGATGCGAATTTGGCCATGGCCGAGTTTCTCTTCGACAAGAAAGGGCCGGCCGCGGCCGCCGATCAATATAAAAAGGCGCTCAAGGCCAAGAAGCCGATCGTTCAAGCCTATGCGAAGTACAAACTTTCTTGGATTGGCTACATCAACGGCGCCCAGACGAAAAATCGCGCGGCGCAAAAGCAAGCGATCACGCAGATGGCCAAACTCACCAAGGAACTCGCCTCGGCGAAAGGTCTGGAACAGGCCTTCGCCCAGGTCGTGAAGGACGACATCCTGACCTTGGTCGTTGACTATGGGGACCAGGCCGAGGCCCAGAAAATTCTGAAAGGCGTGGGCGCTGCCGACGTTTACGCGACCTTCCTCGAGCGCATGGGCTACGCCAAAGCGCAAGCAAACGACCCAACGTCGGCTTATAAACTCTTCGCCGCGGCCCTCAAAGAGCAGCCTTACGGTCCGACTAGTCTGACGCTCAGCATCAACATGGCGCAAATCGCCGCCCAACTCAGCAACGTGCCGCTGCTCGTCAGCAACATGAAGTCGCTTGTCCAAACCTACGTCGTCGAAACGGCCGAGTGGCGGAAGAAGCAGAAGCCGGCCGACCTCAAGAAATCAGACGCCCAAATCGATGGCCTCCTCTATGAATACGCGACGGCGGTCGACCAGCAGGGCCGAGCCGAGAATAAGCCCCCATTCCAAACTGCCGCCTTGGATCTCTACGCGCTCTATCTCAAGACTTTTCCGAAGTCCGACAAAGCCTACGAGGTCAAATTCTTCGACGGCCAGCTGCTCTATGTTTTGAAGAAGCACAAAGAAGCCGCCGACGCCCTTTACGCGATGGTCAACGAAAACGGCAAGGGCAAGCACACGAAAGACGCCTTGGATCTGATGGTCACGGCGGCCCAATACGCCGTGGACGCCGACAAAACCAAATACACGTTGCCGAAGCCCGGGACGATGAAGAAGGAAGCCAAGATCCCGCCTGTCAAGCAAACGTACGCCAACTGCCTGGATCTTTACGTCAAGTACCTGCCGAAAACGGACAACACTCCGGCCATGCGCTTTGCTGCGGGGTCCGTCTACTACGACTTCGGCCACTATCCAGACGGGATCAAACGCTATTTCACACTGATGAAGACCTTGCCGACGAATGCGCTGTCGAAGACGGCCGCCGCGCGGGTCTTCGAATACTACAAGGCCCAAAAGGGCGACAAGGCTTACGACGCGATGAAAGAAAAGGTCGCCCAAATTCCGCAACTCAAAGCCGCGCCCGAACTCCAGTACTACTTCGCCGAACAGAAGAAGCCGGCCAAGGTCGACAAAGCCGACAAGACCGACAAAGCCGACGAAGACGAAGAGGACGTTGCCGAGGAAACCAAGCCTTCAAAGTCAAAGAAGAACAAGGGCAAACCCAAGGCAGAGACGGTCTCCGACACGGAAGACGAAGACGAATGACAGGGGCAATCGCATGGGCATGAGCAAATGGCTGGCGGCGTTGGGCTTGTTTACTCCCGCTTGCGCTCCGAGCGGTACGGCTCACGTAAAACAGGCGGGGGGCGGGGGGGGAATTGGCGGGTCGGCGACGTCTACCGCAACCGGAACTGGGACGTCGACCTCGACGGCTTCCAAGACGGGCACTTCGACCAATTCCGGGACGAACGGCCCCGCGATTCCCATCGGCGTCGCCGCCGTCGGCGGCGACGGACAAGTTACGATCAGCTGGGACGAGGTCCCGAGCGCCACGTCTTATGCCGTCTATTGGTCGGTGACTCCCGGCGTCACCGATTCGCAAATACTGCCGGCGACGAAGCCGCCGCTCGTGCAGAGTAATCTGCCGCCCGGAATGGAATATTACTACGCCGTCACGGCCAAAAACTCTCTGGGCGAAAGCGCCATGTCCGCGGAAACGTCGGCCACGACGTTCGCCATCGGCCCCGTACCGAGTGACTTCGCGGCCGAACCCCACGTCGGGCGCAACGTCCTGACATGGACAGCGGCAGTCGGTCAAACGTATGACCTCTTGTTCGGCGCCACGTCTACTATCTTACCGAGCAGCTCACGCGTCAGCGGTATTCAGCCGGGTTACGTGCATCTCAGCCTGACGGCCGACGTGCCCGTCTTTTACAAATTGGAAGTCGCAACCGTAGGCAAAGCCAAAGCCCTCACCACGGTCGTGGCGGCGACTCCCTTGGCGCTCCCGGCGGCTCCGACCGGCCTGACTCTCGTCCCGAGCGACCAACAAGTCACCGTCTCTTGGAACGCCGTCGGCGGTGCCACGTCTTACAACATCTATTGGAAGGCGACCACGGGCGTGACCGTCAACGATCAGAAACTCGCCAACGTCACGTCCCCCTTCGTCCACGGTTCCCTGGCAAACGGTTCGACCTATTTTTATGCCGTCGCCGCCCTGAACTTGGACGACATGGGCCCGCTTTCGGCTCAGGCGAGCGCCTCGCCGTTTCTCGTTTGCCACCCGGAGATCAGCAACACGCTCGAACTTTCGAACATCCCGGCGGCGACCGGCACGGTCGTCGCCACCGCCAGGTTTTACGGCAGCGCGACTTCAACGAATTTGGTAGCCGTCCATTTGAGCTCGTTCGACCAATCGTCCGCCACGAACGTCAAAGCGGTCGCCATATGTCGCACGAGCGGCAAGTTCATGGCCTTGTGCGCCTTGACCGACGCGGACGTCAATGGCGCAGCCTTGCGCCCCTTGATCTTCGACAACCTTTCGATCGGCGCCGACGCCAATTTGGTGCTTGTCGTGCTCAAATCCGACGACTCGATGACCAAACAGACCGTCCCGGTCGCTTACTTTAGCGTTTACTCGGGGCAGGCGGTCGTGGACTTGTCGGCTCATACGGTCGACGCCGGCTTCGTCGGTCGCCAAAGCGTCACCGAATTCAACGCCACCGGCGCCGTTGCTGATACCGGCGTGACGTACCCGAATACCTATGATTCGGGGGCGACGCGCAATTTGATGACGGCGCAAGCCGCTACGACTTGGACGAAGGGTGCCGGGGTGCAAGGAACGGTCACCGACGTAATGGGCAACACGCTCTCGACGATGGATCTGAGTGAGCACCAGTGCATTTGCACCTATGTGGCTGGAGCAGGCGTTTACTATCGCACGATGTTGAGAATCGGCTGACAGGCCTACCCGAGGTACGTGATGGCGTTCGCGGCAGTCAAAGCATTCAAAATGGACCGGCGGCAATTCCTGGCGTCGACCGGCGGTGTCGCCCTCGGCATGACCTTTGGGCCCTCTTTGCTCTTCGCAGCCAACTGCACCGAGATTTCGCTGGCCGTCGACGACGCGGGAACCAGTAGCTTGAAGATGCAGTACTGGATCGATGGCCTCCACTTCGACGACCGCAGCGACTTGGGGTCCAGGGCGAACGTCGCCGTTTTCCTGGACGTAATGCAAACGTCAGGGGCCTTCGTCGAGTCAGTGATTTTGACCGACAATGCGGGTAACATTTTGGCGAGCCGCTATTTCGCGGCAACGGACAAAATGTCGGACGGCCGTGTCCCTTACGCCATTTTCGACAACGTCGCCCTCGACTCGACAGAGACTTACAGAATCCACTACGTCGTGCGCAACGGCAACAACGTCGTTCTTTATGTCGCAAACATCGTCAATCCGACCGTCTCGGCCTTCGACTCGCCGACTTTGCTGCCCTCGATCGTCACCAACGACCTGAAGAAATTCCAGCCTGGCAACACCACGAGCCCGACGCCGGGCCTCGTGACGACGCCTTTTCAGTATTACACCCTCGGTGCGACCGGCATTCATTCGGCGCGCGCCCAAATACAGACGATGAGCAGCGACGGTTCGTTCGCGCTCTCGATTCCGTTCATGCACCCGGACGTGAACGCGGATCACTTCATGCGCTACTTCATCGCCATGG
>JAYWBY010000130.1:0-6436 GCA_043781115.1 Pseudomonadota bacterium | reverse complement strand
TCGGGTGAGCAAAGAGCGGGGCGTTAGCATGGGGACCTCCGGACAGCGGGAGAGGAGCAGCAACAACGGCCCATACTATCATTTTAAAGATTTTATGTAAATTTTAATGAAAAGTTAAAATAAAGTTATAATTGTATTGAAAATTTCAAGACTCGGCCAAACGCGACTGATGCCTGGCCCGAGGTGTCAGCTGCAACGCAAGTGTAAAGAAAATAGTCACTTCTCTCGATCCGCGGTTTCAAAATTATCTAATATTATCAAATAGTTAATGACTGACTTGGGTTGGTTCGCGTCTTGTATCTACAAGTCGACCGGGGTTCCGCGAGGGGCGTCCGGCCTATCTAGTCATTCTCCTTTTCTGAGCGCTCTGTGGTTGTGGTGCCGGCAAATGCCGGTTGTGGATGTGGATGTGGAGTTCAGCCGATGATCAGCTTACCAACCGTCTTCGACAAACGTCTCAAAGCAGCAGTGCCGGCCAAGTCCGCTTGGCTCGAAGCCTGGGGATTCGTTCTCCTTGGCCTAGGCATCTACTTTGCGATGGCTTGTTACACCTTTAGCCCGTTCGACTACACGACGTCGGGGATCAACCCGCGCGGCGTCACGAACTTGGCCGGTCCGTTCGGAGCTTACTCCGCGGCTCATATCCTTGGTCGCTTCGGTGTCATCGGCATGGTTTGGCCGATCGCCATCCTCGCTTGGGGCGCACTTACCGCCACCGGCTTCGTCGTTTTGCCGAAAGCGCGCCGCTTCTTGGGCTTCCTCGCCTTGGCCGCCGACATCGCCGGCTTCTCCGAAGTGCTCTTGCCCCGCACGGGCTTGCCGGAACCGAGCTTCGGCTTCGGCGGCATCATCGGCCACATGCTGAAGCGCTCCCTCATGCCGCAACTCGGCTTCGGCGGCAGCATCACCGCTCTCGCCGTCATGGGTTTCGTTTCCTTGGTTTTGACCGGCAACTTGAAGCTGTCGAAGACTGCCGAAATCATCCAAGACGTCATCTATTTCTTCCGTAAAACGGCGCGCAAAGCCTGGGTCAAGTTCGTCCTGAATCGCGACGCCTCGGAAGCCGTCAGCATGTTCGGCGCCTCGAAAACGAAAAAAGCCAAAGTCTCGGACGACATCGTGGTCGAGCCGGCGCGGAAAAAACGCGCGCAGCCGCTAACCGCGGCCATGTTCGAAGACGAAGTCGAAGAAGCTGACGAAGAAGAAGGCAAAGGCAAGTCGTCCGGCCAGAAAGCGCTTTCGATCGCCGACGGCTTGAAGCTCGAGTTCTACTACGACGGCCCCGCCAGCGGCAAACCCGACGCTTCGCTCTTCTCGCGCTCGAAGAAAGCGCCGGACCGCAGCAAAGACTTCAAAGAAATCTCCGACAACCTGACCCAGCAGCTGGCTGAGTTCAAGATCTTCGGCGAAATCAAAGCCGTCACCCAAGGCCCCGTCGTCACGACCTTCGAATACAAGCCGGCCCCGGGCACCAAAGTCAGCAAGATCTCGGCCCTCGGCGAAGACCTGGCGCGCCTCCTGAAAGCCCAGAGCCTCCGCGTCTTAGCTCCGATTCCCGGCAAAGACACCGTCGGCTTCGAAGTGCCGAACACCGAGCGCTCGACCATCGGCTTCGCCGACCTGATCGACACCAAAGAATTCAAATCGACCAAGCGTAAATTGCCGATCGCCATGGGCGTCGACATCTTCGGTAACGCCGTCACCGAAGACTTGGCCGAGATGCCGCACCTTCTTGTCGCCGGCTCGACCGGTTCCGGTAAATCGGTGTTCATGAACACGCTCATCGGTAGCTTGATCGCCCGTCACACGGCAGCGACCCTGCGCCTAGTCATGATCGACCCGAAAATGGTCGAAATGGCTGCCTACAACGGCTTGCCGCACATGGCCTGCCCAGTCATCACCGACCCGCAAGTCGAAGCCAAACAAGTCTTGGACCAGCTCGTCGTCGAGATGGACGACCGCTACCGCCGCATGCGCGCCGTCGGCGCCCGCAACATCGAAGGCTTCAACGACATCGTCAAAGCCAAAAGGAAGAGCGAGTTCCTTGAGTTCGAAGGCCGCTGGGCGCCGATGCCCTTCGTAGTCCTGATCATCGACGAATTGGCCGACATGATGATGCTGCTCGGCAAAGACGCCGAAGCCCCGATCACCCGCTTGGCTCAAAAAGCCCGTGCTTGCGGCATTCACATGGTCATAGCGACCCAGCGCCCTTCCGCCGACGTCGTCACGGGCCTCATCAAGGCCAACTTCCCGACTCGCGTCGCCTTCCGCGTCATGAGCGGCATCGACTCGCGCACCATCCTCGACCAGTCCGGCGCGGAAACGCTGCTCGGCAAAGGCGACATGCTTTATCTCGCCTCGGGCGGCGCGCACCGCATGCACGGCGCCTACCTCTCGGAAGCAGAAGTTCAGAGCATGGTCAAAGCCGCGAAAACCCGTAAGAAGTGAGCCACCAAGCCATGTCGTCCAAGCCGCGCCTCCATCCTGATTCGGAAACGACGCGCGTCATTTTCGCCAGCACCGCCGAAGAACAGTTCTACAACCAGGCCAGAGAGACGCTCGGCGCCGGTTGGCAGGTTTACCACTCGTGCACGCTGTCCACCATGGACGGCAACCAAGGTTTGAAAGACAATGAGATCGACTTCGTTTGCTACCACCCGAAGCATGGCGTCGTCGTCGTCGAAGTCAAGGGCGGCCGCATCCGCCATGACGGCCAAACGGGGCTCTACTACTCGGTCAATCGTCACGGCCAAAGCTTCGAGATCAAAGACCCGTTCCAGCAGGCTCTGGTCTGGAAAAGCCGGTTCCTCCGCTTCCTCCGCGGCAACGACATCAGAGTGCCGGTCAGCCACGCCGTCTGCTTCCCGGGAGCCTCGGAAGACGAATTCCCGGCGGCCTCCGGCGTCGTGCCAGAGCTGATCATCGGCCGGAACCGCATCAAGGATTTGGACCAAGCCCTCAGGAGCATCGTCGCCAAGTCGCAGCCTGAGCAGTACCTGACCTTCTCCGACTGCGGCGCGGCCTTAGACCGCCTCTTGATCGGCTCGAGCTTCACCACCAAGCTCTATCTCCGCGACTACATCGACAGCCACGAAAACCGCATGAAAGACGTGGAAAGCATCCACGAGACGCTGATCACCCCGATCGCCAGCGCCCGCCGCTTAGGCATCGAAGGTGAAGCCGGCACCGGCAAGACGATGCTCGCCGTCCTCCTCGCCAAGTATTTCCGCGACCAAGGCAAATCGGTCGTCGTCTTGGGCTCGAACGCCCTCCTGAACCTGCTTCTGAAGCGTGACTTAGGCGACGGCATCGATGCCATGACCTATCCTGAGATCGCCGGCGCCTTCGGTATCAACCTCTTGATCCCGCCGGCGGATTTTACTGGTGCGAAAGAAGACTGGATCCAGTACGAAGCTCCGGATCTCCTGAAGAAGGCCATCGCGATCTCGCCGAAACGCTACGACGTCGTGATTTGCGACGAAGCCCAAGACGTCCAACCCTTCTGGTGGGAAGCGATCGAAGGCCTGCTCGACCAAAGCGCCGACAAGGTCGAAGACAACCGCTTCTACCTCTTTTTCGACTCCTGCCAAGGCGTTTTCGGCTCAGGCCAAGGTGACGCCAAGTTCGTCGCCGCCGACGTCTTGCCGATCCGTCCGCCGTATTTCCCGCTCGTGCACAACTACCGGACGACTCGCGAAATCGCCGCCTTCTCGCGCGCTTTCCGCACCACGACGGAAGTCCTGCAGAGCCATTCGGGCCGTCTCGGCTACGTGCCGGAACTCGTGATCTACAAAGACGCCGCCGATGCCAAAGCGCTGCTCGGCCGCCTCGTCCGCAAATTGACCCGCGAAGAGGGCATGCGCAACGAAGAAATCACGCTGCTCTCGGCCCGGAACCCGTCGGCCAAGGAATCGGTTCTTTATCAGACCGACGAGATCGTAAAAATTCCGCTGCACCGCCTGACACCGACCGCCAAGAAATCGTGGCGCGAAGCGAAAGCGCCACAGGACTCGCTGGGCGTCAGCACGATTCAGGGTTTCAAAGGCATGGAGACGGAAGTCGGCATCTTGCTGAACGTCAGCGAATACAATCTCCCCGTCGAAAATCCGATCATGTCGAGCCTGATCTACGTCGCCTGCACCCGGGCCAAGCACATGCTCTATGTTTTCGTCCAAGAGAACGACCCGAAGCGCGCCGCGTTCGAGAAGGCCCTTTCCGTCATCAAAGCCACTGGCACGATGGTGCTCGAGGGCTCGAAGTCCGACTACGAATTCTTAGGCCGCGTCACCCACTACAACCCGGACCGCGTGGGTTGGTTGACGGTCGACGATCCCGCCTTCCAGCAAGGTAGCGTCATGTTCTTCCCCTCGGATGTCGCCAAAGCCGACATCAAAGAGCTCAAAGTTGGGCTCAAGGTCAAGTTCCGCCCCCGCGCCGAGGGCCACGTCACGATTGCCTGCGATCTTCTGATCGCTAATTAATAGTCTCGTCCTGGTTCTTTCCCCGTCGTCCCGTCCCTGCTGATCCTAGCTCTTGCTGCTGTTGAGGTTGTCCATGCTCTTTCGCTCCTTCTTGCCCTTGTCGTTTGCTGCCCTCACCCTTTCCGCCCTAACCGGCTGCGAGAGCGGCGGGGTCAAAGAAAAGTCCCACAAGGACATCCAACAAATCACGACCGACGAAGCGTTCGCCGATGAATACTTCATCGACGACCTACGGTGCCAAGACGAAGCCGGGGCCTCGAGCGTCGGTTCGACGTCGGTGCACCTTTTCGAAGGTGGCGAAGGCAAGGACGTTCCTTTCGACTTTCAAGGCGTCTCGTCGGTGACCAGTCTTGGGGGACCAGGTTTCTCCGGCACTTACTACAACTTCGAACAAGTCGCGACGTGCACGGTTCCGGGCGACCTGGCTTCCTGCGCCGACGCCAAAGTCACCTCCCAGCCGAAGCCTCTCAAAGTCTGCAAGCAGAACGGCCCCTATCCGCGCGTCTCGGTGGAAGGCATCGCCTTGACCAGCCTCGCCAACTTGAGCAAAGCCTATACCTACTACCAGACGATCCCGAACCGCTCGAAGGCACTCCTCAACTCGAACCTCTTGATCTTGCCCCGCGTCGAACACGAGTTCAGTGACCGGACGACCATCTCGACCGACAACATGGCCTACGCCCCGTCGTTCGGCGGCGCCCCGATTTTCTTGATCTACCCCAAGGGTAAAAGTTCCGTCATCGCCGGCCGCTGGACCAACGTCAACCTTTGGGAAGTGCCCTGGGGCTTGGCTCATGAATTCGGTCATCACGTCTTCCGCACCCACACGCAAATCGCCGGAATCGGCGACGCCCAGGGCCTCGACGAAGCCATTCCGCTGCAGACGTTCGACCTCCCCGGTGGTCGCGGCGGTCTAGACCTCGCGGCGCGCACGGTTGGCGCTGGCGACTATTGGAATTCCGTCAACGAAGGCTACGCCGACCTTTACTCGTTCTACGTTTACGGCGCCGCTCCCGGTTTGACGAAAAATCTAGACTGTTTCGAGCACAACCGGGACATCACTGATGCCGTCTTCGCCACCGGCGAACCGAAGCTCCTGACGGCGGAAATGCTTGCGACCTTCACCTCGCCACAAACGCAGCAAACCGCGTCGTGCAAAGACCCGAACTTCCAAGACATCCATACGATTGGTGCCGTCGTCGCCTACGGTATCAACCAGCTCTTTTCCGCCAAAGTCGGCGGCGACGCCGGCGCCGACTTCGCACTGGCGAAGGTTCAACTCCTCATCACTTGGGCCGAAAAAATCGGCAATGAGACGCGCGCCGTCGGTTCCGCCAACGTCACCCTGGATCTCCTGCTGCAAGAAGCGTTGAAAACGGTCGCTGTCGGCACGACGCTGACAGCCGCCGAATGCGCGGTGGTGCGCACGAGCTTCCCGCTCTACGCCGACGCCTGGTTGACGGGTCCTTTCACCTGCCCCCCCCCCCCAGGTCCTAGCCCAATCTTTGGAGGAGGACCCCGTGGCTTGCCAAAACGTCAAGAATGACCGGAATTGGTTTGGAATCCTGGCGGCTACGGCCGCCTTCGCGGTCATCAGCCAGGGCGCCTTCGCCGACGGCGCTCCCAAAGCCAAGATTGTCGCCAAGCCGGCCGGCAAGTGCGTCCACGACTGCGCCGGCTACGCCCAATGCAAGGGCAACGGCAACAACTCGTGCAAAGGCAAGAACTCCTGCGCCAACGAGGGCCTCGTGCCGAAAGAGTGCAGCTCGCAAACGACTAACGACGCTTGCGCGACAGTGGTCGACGCGAAACAAAAGACGATGTGCTCCTGGCGAGACTAGATGGCCGGCGGGTTCACTTTCCTGACTTATTCACCTTGAACTTCACCGGACTCTTTTTCTTTGGAGACCCTGCCTTTTTCGCGGCGGGTGGCGGCAGCGCTTTACAGGTTGCCG
>JAYWBY010000129.1:0-2260 GCA_043781115.1 Pseudomonadota bacterium | reverse complement strand
CCAACCAGCATCATTCGACTTTCATCCTTTCCGCGTGCAGCCCCAGCGACTACACGAGGGGCTTTCATGGATTTTCCACCGCGCTCGGGTTGATGCACGAGGCACCGATCCCAGTGATGGTCGTCAACAACGAGACGAAGACCGACTTTGCGACCCTCCCCTTGAAAGTCCTTGTCGCCGACGACTTGAGCGAAGGATCAAGCAGCGCCGTCCTTCGCGCCTACCAGTTCGCCGCCAAATTCGACACCGCGGTCGTCAGGCAAGTCCACGTTCACGGCGATTTTCGCGAGATCGCGCGCGACACCCTAATGGAGCTCAAAGACAAAATCTTCGGGGCGAACGACGGAGGCCCGGATCTCGAGTCGCTTTGGAGTAAGGAGTTCATGCTGAGGAAAGAGCAAATGGTCAAACGCGCCCAGGCGTCTAAGCCTGGACCCGGAACCAAGACCGAGGTCGACATCCGCACCGGTAACGTCCACGAGCAACTCCATGAAGCCATCGAGGCTTTTCAGCCGGTGCTGCTCGTTTTTGGTCACCACCGGACGGCGCGCACCAGACCTTTCCTCGTCGGCCGAATGACCGCCAGAGCGATGCTCGCCCAGAAGTGCACGATCCTGACGATCCCAGAAAAGTCGTTATACCCGAGCGCTTTGCGGTTTCCTGGGTAGACTTCGACGACCAACTGAAAAAGTGGAGAGCCGCTGCTCCGAGGCAGCGGCTCTCCGCCCTGCGAGAATTAGGTCAGGATTCCAGGGCTGCGACACCGCTATGGAACGTGTCGTAGACGAAGACCTTGAGCGGCGCTTTGCCAAAGTGCTTGACGATCAAAGGTTTGACGTCCTTCCAATCCAGCCCGCCGACTCCGGTCGCCAACCGGCTCATGGCCATGGTCTCGACTCCTTCCTTCTCGCAAGCCTTCTTCAGAGCCGCCAAGCTGTGATTGACGCTTTCGACGCTCGCCTTGCCGGGCTTGGCGCCGAGGCCGAAGGCGCCGTCCTGGTTGAAGAGGTTGAAGATGATCGGTCCGCCGACGCCCTTCCACGCCCAGAGGTTGCCCGGCTTCGGGTGTTCGAGGCGGCAGTAGTGCCGAAAGTCCTTGTACATGGCCGGCCACCGCTCGCGCAGCGACAACGCCAGCCCAGAATGGAAGTCGTCGTTTGGAGCAATGCTATGGGCCACGGCGGCCGCTTTCGTCAGCAACAGGTCGCCTTGAACTTCGATGATCATCCAACACCTCCTGAATGTTCGTTGTCCATTCATTAGCAAGGTCAATGCCAGCCCGGTTCGCTACTGGGTGCGCGGTTTGACGCAGTCTGACCCGGCATCAATTCTGCATAGCTTCCGTCCAGGCCTCAGTAGTTACGATCTTTTTGGGAGAACCATCGTGAAAGTCAGCACCACCATGACCCGCAACGTCGTCTGCGTCGCCCCGAACGATTCCCTACGTGACGCCTACAACATCATGTCGGAATGGACCATACGCCACCTCCCCGTGCTCGTAGGCAATGTCTTGGTCGGCATTCTTTCCGATCGGGACGTGCTCCTCCACGCCAAGAGGCGATCGAAGGGCGAAATCGAGGTCGACGACGCCCTGGTCTCGGAAGCGATGACGACACAACCGATGACTTGCAGCTTGAGCTCCGACGTAGCGTCGGTGGCCGAGCGGATGCTGGAAAACAAGATCGACTCGTTGCCGGTGACGGCGGACGATGGCACGCTCATCGGTTTAGTTACGTCTTCCGACCTGCTGCAACTGCTTGTCGAAGACGTTTCTCCGTCCCGTCGTCTGTCGTTGCCGTTTCAATGGCGCGTCTATCCAGGCGCCCACCCCGGCATGCAGGCGCGCCTCTAGGCGGCCTCGCTGCCAATTTACCATTGACCGACGAGGCTGGCTTTGACGTCCCATGCACTCTGCTCGGCCGCTTACACGTTGGGCGGGCTCGCCGCGGCCACCGGCGCCGCCGGATTCTGTCCCGCATACTTCCTGTTTCACTTCGACTCCCTGTCGGAATCAGCCAAAGCCGGATCTTTGACTAGGGTCGCCGTGCCGAGCCAAAACTCGTAGATGGACCGCAAGACTTCGACGAAGCGGTCCATTTCCATTGGCTTGACGACGTAACAGTTGACGTGAAGATCATAGGCAGCCATGACGTCTTGGTCGTCGCGGGAGGTCGACAGCATGACGGTCGGGATCCGCCTGAGCACTGGATCGGACTTGATCTCGGCGAGGACCTCCCGGCCGTTCTTCTTCGGCAAATTA
>JAYWBY010000128.1:0-16704 GCA_043781115.1 Pseudomonadota bacterium | reverse complement strand
TCGAAAGGACCTTATTTGCTTATGCCTTTATCGCTTCTACCGGTCTGCATTCGCGGCCTCGATGGTCGAGGGCGGCGATGGATTTTCGGTGTCGCCCTGGTCGTCGCTTGCCTGATACCGGCGCTTGGTTGGACACGACTGGTTCAGTCGCTACTTGTGGGACCACCGCATGCCTCCGCGGTTGAACAGGCGCAGCTGATTGTGGCGGAGCCACTTCAGTCCATTGTGGTCGTCTGGTCCAGTATCTTGAAACATTCACTTTTTTGGCTAGGGGGGATCGTAGGAATTCTGGGCTGGAATGACACTTTTTTGCCCGTTTGGGCTTACCCGTTGTTCGCGGCGGCGCTCATAGCCCTTTGGTCGATTCAGCCCGCCGGCGATCATTCGGGCTTCCAAATTCAAAGGAACGCGCGCTGGGTTATCGTTGCGGTTTCAGTCATTACGGTTCATTTGTTGGTCATCGGCATGTATCTCACTTGGACTCCCGTCGGCGCAAAACTCATCCACGGGATGAATGGGCGATACTTCTGGCCGATCATTCCGGTGCTGGCCTTGGCCTCGCCACGGATCAAATCTCCGCTTTCGAATAAAGGTCTTGCGATGACGGCGTCTTTAGCCAGCTTGGTATCCGCTGCTGCGACGGTACTGATCGTCCTTTGCCGCTACTACTGGACGGGAATGGAAGTCCCAATGCCCTTTCAATGAATATGCTGAATTTCTTGCCAGCTCTTTCTAAAAAGGTTCGCGACCCCAGCCAGGCATGGCTCATTGCCTGCGGCCTGTTCTTCGTCGTCAAGTTACCGTTGTGTTTTATGGCCATGCAAACCGAGGAATTACGCGACTTCGATGCTTTCTGGAGAGTGTCGCAAGGGCAGCGTCCTTACGTAGACTTTGAGTGGCAATATGGTCCGCTTGCTCCGCTTATGTACGGTCTCTTTCTGACGATATTCCCCAAGCTCCTAATTACCGTGCGCTTTGTTTCGCTCGCGCTGTGGACGTTGGCTGTTGCTTACCTAGCTTCGATTCTTAGACTCGTGCTCAAAACTCCGACGGCGGTAATCCTTGGGGCCCTAATCGCCGGCAACATGCTGGCGGTTCCCAGCTATTCTTCCAACCACGTTTGGGCCTTTACTGCCGCGATCACTTGCACCTATTACTTGTTGCTGCACCTAGAAAACGGCAGCCCAAGTTCCCTGTTGGCTTCCTTTTCGGCGCTTGTCGCTTGTCTTCTTACGCGTCCGCTAATCGCAGGCTATGCACTCGTTTTAGGCTGGCTGACCGTCTGCTGGCTCTTCGTCCCTAGGCAGTCGCCGAAACAAGTCGCGCGCCTGGCCTCAATTGCCGCTTTGGCTGTCGGCCTAATGATGGCGATTTATGGAAGGCCGCTGCTAAATGGCTTCAGGTTCAGGGCGGGCGCTCTTCAGCCATCCAACAATTATCCCAATCTCCATTTTCTCTTTCCTTCTTTCACCAGGTCGTCCAACGATTGGTATGTAGATGCCGTTCGGTCGCTTCGCACGTCCTTAAACAGCGGGTTATTTTATCTCCACTTTTTTATCTGGCCAGGAGTCGCGGGCACGTTAGCCTGGGCAAAAAGGGAAGCGGCGGACTCCGGCAGATTCCGCGCCGCGGCAATTTGCGCTTTCTTTGCGCTCTGCATCTCACTTGACGTACTTCATTATGGAAACGATCGACCCGATCTGCTGCCGATTATGAGCTTTCGCGGGCAGTACTTTTTAGCGCTCAGTTTCTGTTCGATTGCCCTGGTGATTTGGCCAGCGAATGGCTGGCGACCGTGGCGGGCGCCCTCACTATTATCAGCGCTTGGTCTGGCGGCGATGGTGCTTTTCGGCCAATTGAATTTAGCAAGCAGCCTGCTGCAAATCTATCGGACGGGATACCAGTCTAGTGCTTTCCCGGTCCTTCGCGGCGTCCAGCAGTCCCCGAGTCCGGCTTCCCTCGGCGATGCGGTCCTCTTCGTGAACGACATTTGTCGGCCGGGAACAGATACGGTCTTTATTGGTTTTTATTCCCGCGGCCTCAACCACCTGCTGCGCTGCGACGAAATGCTCGAGAAAGATCAAAATCTTTTGGATGCGCCGTCGTCCGCTGCCTTGCGCGCGGGCGAGAGTCCCTACACTTCTGCCGCTCCTTCGACCGTCGGCGAGGTGGTAAGTCAGCGATGGGCCGAGACGAAGCCAAGGATCCTTTTGGTCGATGCTCACTCCGAATACCTTGGACTCTGTTCCGAGTTTTTGCACGTCCGTCGCTTTGGTACCGGCGAGGATTTAGTCCAAGTATGTTGGCGAGATTAATGAGCGTTATTTTGGAACCGAAATTGCGGCTAACTCAATCAAATTAGATAGATGGCAATTTTCAAAGGCGAAGTAGGCGAACGATTTTTTGGCCCGAAGCAAGAAGTTGAGGGCCAGTCAGACTTCAGCTATAACAATTTCAATCCATCGGTCACTCAAATCGTAGCTAGAGGCGATATGCTGAGTTTTATTCTCCCTGCTCGCAATGAGTGCGAGAGCTTGGCGCGGCTCGTTCGCGAGATCGCCGATGTCTGCCGTTGGCACGGCTATAGTTACGAGACCATCATCATCGATGATGGCAGCACGGACGCGACGTGGCGAGAAACCTGTAAGCTGGCGGGAGAAGACTGCCAGGTGCAGGGCATCCGCTTGCGCCGAAACTACGGCAAAGGACCCGCCTTGACCGCCGGCTTCAAGGCCGCCAAGGGCGACATCGTATTCACGATGGATGCCGATCTCCAAGACAACCCGGAAGACGTGCCCGCTTTCGTCGACGCGGTGGCTGGTGGCTTAGACGTCGTCGTCGGCTGGCGGAAGTCGCGTCACGACAAACCGCTTAAGCGTTTATTGAGCCGCATTTTTAACGCTGCCGTCAGTTTAACGGGTCTAAAATTGCGGGACCACAACTGCGGCTTCAAGTGCTTCCGGGCCGCCGCTCTCGAAGGCATGGACTTGTATGGCGACATGCATCGTTACATGCCGATCATCGCGCACATCAATGGATTCCAAGTGGGCGAGGTCGAAGTTCACCACCGGCATCGGCTACACGGCAAGTCCAATTACGGGTTTGGACGCATGCATCGGGGGTTCTTCGACCTATTGACTATCCTTTTTCTAAAAGGATTTAGGCATCGTCCGCTGCATTTCTTAGGATCTCTCGGAGTCGTTTCGTTGCTTGCTGGCGGTGCGGGACTCGCTTACCTTGCCGTTCTTTGGTTCGTCGAGGGCCACATAGGTAATAGGCCACTGCTGATTTACTCCGCGGCATTCACCGTGTTTGGCAGCCAGGTCTTAGCGACCGGTGTCTTAGCGGAGCTAATGACGGCCTACATGGCTCGCTTCGAATCGACTTATGCGATCAAGGACCAAGTAGTGACAATAAAGTCCAAAGCGCCAACGACTACCACGGTCGCGACCGTTCCCGACCGCCACTTTGACCGTTCTTTTGGTGAAACGCTCAACGATTGATGCGAGATTCGCGCCTTCTACTTGATGCGGGTAGATTCGCTGTAAGGTCGTTACGCCTAGGCGTGAATGCAATGACTGCCCTTACGTCTAGGCTTAAGGAGGCCAGCTGAAGCAGTTTATCCAGAGTTGCCATTTTGGGCGCGATCAGCGATCCTATCAAAATGCCCAGACCCCTCGAATTCGCCGCCCCGCCGCGTTTTTCGGTCGTCGTCCCTCTTTACAACGAAGAGCGCCGCCTGCCGGGCCTCGTCCAAGCGCTCAAAGCTCAAACTTTCCACGACTTTGAAGTCATCTTCGTTGACAACAACTCCCAAGACGGCACCCATCGCTGGCTATTGGAACACGTCGGTGGCTGGGCCCACGTTGTGCAGGAACGGTCGCTACAAAATGCCGATGCCGCGCGCAACGCCGGAGTTCAGGTGGCGCGCGGCAACGCCTTTGCGTTCACGGATGCCGACTGTCTACCCGATCCGCGCTGGCTGGCCGAGGGCGCCGCCGCGTTCGCTGCGACTGGTGCCGACCTCATCGCCGGACGAATCGCATTCGACCTCGGGGCCACGCCAGGTCCCGCCGAGCTATACGATTCGGTCACCTTCCTTCAACACTCGGCTAGCGTCGCCGAGCGCGGCGTTGCGTTCACCGCCAATCTGTTCGTGGCCCGTCGGGTCTTTGACGAAATCGGCCTCTTTGACGTCACGACAGCCTGGAACGGTGACGTTTTGTTCACGCGTCGAGCCGTGAATTCCGGGTATGCGCTGGCTTATGCGGACCGAGCCGTTATCCGCCATCCAGCGCGCTCCGTCGCGGACGTCTTGAAGAAGGCCTGGCGCATCGCCAGAGGCAAGGGACGCTATCGCCAGCAAAGTCTAAACAAGCCTACCGGCCGGCCGCTAGGTGGCGCCGAGGTCTTTCTCGAACCGAAGCCCCACTTTCGCCATCTTCATCCAAAACTCCTCAAGCAATCGTTGATGCGCAACGGTCATTCACCCGCCACTCGGACCCTGGCCTTGAGCTGGCTCGTCGCCTGTCTCGTCGCGGGAACGGGAGCGCTGGGGTTTTGCACGGGGCGACTCACTGCTGCAACAGATCCACAACTTCCGCATTCCTAGGGCTAATAACCCACAAAACCGGCCTCATAGGAGCTGTGGATTAAACAGATAGCCGACCAGCCACTTCGAAGTTGGTAGAACGCCCAACAAACGCAGTCGGCCGCCCGGCCAAAATACCCGTCTATTAGGATCAGGTTTTTTTGATACGCTCCGGACAAGAAACCCGGTTTGTCCGAAAAATTACATTACTCGATCGTCAGGAGGGGACTCGTGAAACTCACGTCCATAGCTACCGTGGTCGCAGCCTTGGCGCTCGCAGCAGCGCCAAGCTTCGCGAGCGAAGATCAAACGGCCACGTTCAAGAGTGGACACGACGACTACCGCAAGACGCCGAAGCTGGAGGAGTTCGCGGAGAAAGCCGGGAAGCAGGGCTCGCTCGACGCCGAAAAGACCGCGCGAGCGTTCTTGGCCGAACACGCGGCGAGTTATGGCATCGCCGACGAAACGCAGGACTTGAAACTGACATCGACGCGCCAAAGCCTCGTCGGCACGCACTTTCACTTCGCGCAAATGCTTGACGGCATAGCCGTCGAGAAAGGCGAAGTCATCGTGTCGGTGAGCAACAAAACCGGCGCGGTTTACAGCGCCTACAACAACTTCTACCCAGGCCAAGAGCAGCTTGCCGGCAAAGCCAAGCGCGCCGTCGTCGAATCCGAAGTCGCCTTCGACTCCGCGTGGTCGAACCTCAAGGTCCACGGCAAGCTGCAGAGCGCGCCCGACGCCAAACTCGTCTACCGAGTCAACGACAAGGGCGAGTTCCGCCTCGTCTACTTGACCTTTCTCGACACCGCGGCGCCCTTCGGCGCGTGGCAACACGAAATCGACGCTTACACCGGCAAAGTGCTCAGCCGCGTCGAGACGTCGATCGAACGCAAGGTCTCGCACAAGAAGGTGAACCCGGAGCTTTTCACCGGCCAAGTGCTCGACCGGCGCCAAGCCTTCGCCACCTTCGCGCAAAAATCGAAGAACGCGCCATCGGAAGTCACGGCTCGCGCCAACGGCAAGGGCCTGGTCTTCGACCCGGATCCGCGCACAACCTTGAACGCGTCGAACCTGCAAGACAATTCGCCGGCGGCGGACCTCGACGCGGCCTATTTCGAGCGCGACCTGCGCGATTTAGCGTTTGACGGCACGACCTACAAACTCGAAGGCCCGTGGGCGAAGATCGGCGACTTCGAAGGCCCGAACACCGTAGTCTCCACCAGCACCACCGGGCGCTGGACGGCGAAGCGCGGCGACGAGTCGTTCAACGACGCCATGACTTACTTCCATCTCGACCAAAGCCAGCGCTACATCCAGTCGCTCGGCTTCGTCGGCGCCAAGGCCATCCAAGGCGCGCCGATCGAAGCGGACGCCGACGGCGTCGACGGCGACGACAACTCGCACTACATCCCGACGACGAACAAGTTGGCCTACGGCCACGGCTGCGTCGACGACGACGAAGACGCCGACGTCATCCTCCACGAATATGGCCATGCAATCACGTTCAGCATCAACGCCAACTGGGAAGGCGGCGACACGGGTGCCATGGGCGAGGGCTTCGGCGACTACTGGGGCGCTTCTTACAGTCTTTCCACTCCCGGTGGCATGATCTACAAACCCTTTGAAATCTACAGCTGGGACGGCCACGGCCCGACCGACGCCTGCTGGCCGGGCCGCGTCTTGAACGCGACCGACATGATTTACAACCCGGCGACGACGTACGAAGCCCACGTGCCCATCGGCAACCACCAGTCGGACGAGCTCTGGTCGACGCCGCTCTTCGAAGCGCTGATGACGTTGATCCAACAAGGCGTGCCGCACGCCGAAGTCGACCAAATCATCCTCGAGGCGCAGTTCGGCTTAGGCGCCGGCATCAAGATGCGCGACTTGGCGCAGGCGACGATTCTCGCCGCTCGCCGTTTGCATCCGACGGGACCGCACGCCGACGTCTTCCAACAGAAGTTCGCAGCGCAGCACATCGTTGAAATGCCGCAAGCCGTCCTAGGCGTCGATCACATCACTTACGATGGCCTCGGAGACGACGGCGTCGCCGATCCGGGCGAAGCGATTGATCTGAAAGTGGCCGTCGGCAACCGCGGCACCCTGCCCGCTGCCGCGATCCATGCAACCTTGACCTCGGAAACGGCTGGCGTAACGGTCACCAACGCCGAAACGACGTTCAGCGACACCGATGCCGGCGCCGTCGTCGAAGCCGACGAAGCGCTATCGCTCGCGACCTCCGGCGACTTGGCCTGCGGCACCGCCGTGCACCTGACGTTGACGCTGACCTTCACGGGCGGCCTGCAACCGAACATCGTCGTGCCGATCGAGTTCAACCTGGGCAAGGCGCGCGGCATGCTGGTCAGCGCCACACCCAACATGGCGATCCCCGACGACGCGCCGGCGGGCCTCACGAACACGATCGCCGTTGCATCGACGGGCAACGTGTCGGCCAACCTTGCGGTCGACTTGAACGTGCAACATACCTACATCGGCGACTTGAAGGTCTCGCTGACCTCGCCGAGCGGCACTCAGGTCGTCTTGCATGCGAACTCCGACGGCTCCGCCGACAACATCGTCGGTCGCTATCCCTCGACGCTGACGCCGGCGGAAGCGCTGTCGAAGTTCCTCGGCGAACCGATGGCGGGCGACTGGAAGCTCCAAGTCGTCGACTCGGCGGCCCAAGATACCGGCAATTTGGTGAGCTGGGGTCTATACGACGTCGCCGGTTATGAGTGCCAACATTAGATATAGATAGATCCTGGCGTAAAAACGCCAGGGTCTGCGGCCGATTAGCATGGAGCGCTCGGCGCGTGTCGCTAATAAATTACAAACAGTTGGGTTTTCGCGCCGCTCTGCTCAAGAAGATCGCGAGAGTTTCGCAACGATCGATCGCAGCTCCTTTTCGTAATTCCTTAGTGGACCATAAGTTCTGGCTCCGCTTTGGAACATCGGACTTAGAGATCTATGACCAGATTTTCAACAAAATGGAATACGACTTCGATCTAAAAAATCCGCCCAAGTTCATCGTCGATGCGGGCGCAAACGTCGGCCTTTCGACGATATTCTTCGCGTCAAAATATAAAGACGCGAAAATCATCGCCATCGAGCCAGAAAAATCCAATTTTTTTCAATTACGACGCAACACCGCCAGCTATCGAAATGTCCATTGTATCCATGCCGCACTTTGGTCGGAGAACTCGACGCTGAATGTTTATGATCAAGGGGTCGGCCATTGGGGGATCCAAGCTTTAGCAACACCCCCTGACCCGACGACAGCCGTCATTGGACAGGTCTCAACGGTGACTATCGAGTCGATACTGCGAGACTTTAGCGTTAACTACGTGGATGTTCTTAAGGTCGACATCGAGGGCGCGGAGCGGGAGCTTCTGGAGAAGGCGACGAATTGGATTGATCGAATCGGCGTGATGGTAATCGAGCTGCACGAGCGGTACGTGCCTGGCTGTGAACAGGCGTTCGCCGAAATCGCTAAGACATTTGCAATTCGGACGACGCTTGGGGAGAACCAGGTACTGGCACGGCACGGGCTTCTTTGAGCCCATCGGATTTCAACAAATAGAAACGCGGAAGAGCTCTAGGTGCAATTGAAAGGCATATTTAACGGCTTGAGATCGCCGTTAGCTCATTTAAAACACTTTCGTCGAGGTCATCGCTTCGGAAGGGGCTGGCAATCGCCGCCGCCCGTCCGCGGCGTCGACGCTGTTTCGAATCCTTTACAGGACTATTTCGAGGCAAATAAAGAGGGCCCGGGCATTTGGAAATGGCGGCATTATTTCGAGATCTACGACAAGTATCTCAGCGGATTTCGAGGCAAACCCGTAAACGTCCTGGAAATTGGCGTTTACAGCGGGGGAAGCCTGGGCATGTGGCAACAATACTTTGGCCCCGCTTGCCGAATTTTTGGAGTGGACATCGCGCCCGCATGTCGCGCTTACGAACGCGATTCCATCGAGATTTTCATAGGTGACCAGGCCGACCGAGGTTTTTGGAAGACGTTCCGAGACGCCGTTCCTATTTTAGACGTGGTCATTGACGACGGCGGCCACGAAGTCGACCAGCAAGTCATTTCGCTGGAGGAGATTTTGCCTTACTTAGCCCCGGGAGGGGTCTATATCTGCGAGGACGTCCACGGCCTAAAAAATGCTTTCCATACATATGTAAGTGGACTCGCGCACAATCTGAACGGCGGAAAAATGGTCGCGGACCTTGATAATCCCGAGCGCAGGCTCGTTTGCGATACCTCGAATTTTCAAGCCTCCATTTATGCCATTCACTTTTATTCTTTCGTCGCGGTCATAGAAAAAAGACGCCAAGCGGTTGCCGAGTTCGTGGCCCCCAAACAAGGGAGTCAGTGGGAGCCCTTTTTAAAATGAGAAGGTAATGGGCCGTTTCTTAATTCTCTGCGGAAGGCTTGGCGAGAACCGCCAGTTTTCCAGAAGAATGGAACGAAACGCCGTCGCTGCCGAGACCCAACTCCCGGAGAAACGTTGGCTCCCTCAGCAGGTTTCGCATGAGCCTCGCCGCGGGCAACGAGCGTTCGAGGTCCTCTGGCTGGTAGTGGAGATCTTCAATAATGTAGTAACCACCCGGCTTCACTGCTGGCCAGAGGGTCTTGAGGCTGACCAATTGGTGGAATGAAGCGTGGCTGCCGTCGTCGACGACGACGTCGAACGAAGTTACCTGACTCAACATCTTTTGGAGGTCGGGCACGCTTCCTTGATCACCGACGAAGACTTTGATTTTGTCGCTGTTCATGAAGGTAAAATCTTGCACGTCGAAGCCGCAAACGCAGGCGTTGCGGAAATAGTCTCGCCACATTTTTAAAGACGGACTTAGTTTCGGCAAGCGGCCGACGTAATATTGATTGGCCCTAAGGCCGATCTCGAGGATCGTGAGCTCATTATGCTTCAGGTCCCGAAACAGGCGGTCGTAGATTACGGTGTAACGATGCCGCTCGAAATGGGCCGTCCCCTTGTCCGACTCGTAAATATTGGCCAAGTCCGTCAACGTGCGCAGGGGCGCTGGCTTGAGATGAGTCAAGTAACGAATCGAATGCCGGGCGATCTTGCGGCCTAAGGACATCCAGACTCCCGTAATGCAATGGTCTCAAGTTGATTGATTGTCTTTTCTATCACTGAACTCTGGGAGCAACAAGCTTGCACGAGCGCAACAGTTTGACTTTGAGGCCCTTTTTCATCGCTGGACATGGATTGACTTGCTCCGACTGGTGTGATTTTGTATCAGTCAAATCGTTTAAAATTCAGCATAGTTGGCCATGTTTCGCAGTGAACATTTAAACCAAGCTTGGATCGAAATCCGCTCAATCCGAAACGGGATCCGCGTCCGGCGCTCCGATGCCAAGTGGCTTCTCCACCGTATCTGGCATACCGCGCGTCTGCCGCACCGGCTTGCCTGGACGACCTGCGTTTGCGCATTGTTCATTGTGCGCCACCGCCTGGCGCGGCCGGGGCGCCGCGCGGCGTTCATGGGACGGACCCGGTGCTTCGGGGACCTCGTGACCCTCGAACCATTGGCGCGGCAGCTTCAGACGGAAGGTCGCGCCGTCGCGTGGCTGGTAGAGCGCCCCTATGCGCCGGTGATCGCCTTGTTTCCCTCCGTCGATCAGGTCATCCGGGTCCCTTGCAAGACAGCGCTGGCGTTCCTTGCATGGCTCTTCGGACTGGACGCCGTCTTGCTCATGCACTTCGAAGGAACGCACTGCCCGATTTGCTTCGTGGCGCCGCGCCTTCATCCGAAAAACGACGCCGTGACGGCGACGAATTATTACGGGAACGGACGGAGCCTGCTCGCGGCCTTTACGGAGACGGCCGGCATTCAGGCGAAGCTTCGCCAACCCCGGCTGGTTCGACCGGACGCCAGCAAAACCGCCGACATAGTGGTCAACCCAGGCCCGACCGATTCAACCAGGGTTTGGCGCGAAGAGCGTTGGCTCGAATTCCTTGAACGCGTGCTCTCAGAGTACGATGTACGGATTGCGGCCGTCGGCACGAAGCGACTCATCGCCTTGGACCATCCCCGCTTCCTCGACCTATCCGGGCAGCAGACGATCGTCGAGGCGGCAGCCACGATCGCCGCGGCGCGTCTCTTCATAGGCGTCGACAGCGGACCAGCGCATTTCGCTAATGCCTACGAAGTCCCGGGCATCGTCTTGGCCGGCCAATGGCGAGGGTTCGGAGCTTATGTCCCTTACGATGGCTTTTATGCCGAGCGAGGAAACCTTAGCATCGTGAGGTCGCCTCGCGACGCCGAGGAAATTGCCGTCGATGAGATGCTGAAGGTCTTCCGGGAGTCCTGGACGAGGTTACGATGAAACTGGCGTTCACCATTTGCGCAGCCAACTATCTTGGCAGAGCCAAGGTCCTGGGCGACACTCTTCTGGCGCATAATCCGGATTTCACGTTCGTCATTGTCGTCGCGGATCGTCTGACCGGGGTCGATCTCGGCGGCTTCGAAAATTTCCTGGTCCTGCCGATCGAGTCGTTCGCGGTGCCCGGGATTGAGGAGATGATCCAGCGCTACAACGCCATCGAACTCTGCACGGCGATAAAGCCGGCCTGTTTTGCGCACCTGATGCGCGTGCATCCAAGTGCGGACTCCGTCCTCTATTTGGATCCCGACATGATGCTCTTCGGCCCGCTCGCCCCCCTCGAACGCGAGTTGGACGACTGCGACGTCCTTTTGACGCCGCACCTGACGAAACCGATGGCCACGAAACCCCTGGCAATCGAGTTCGAGACGTTGGTCGCCGGGGTCTACAATCTCGGCTTCATTGGTCTTCGAGCCTGCCCGAATACCATGACCTTCCTGGAATGGTGGGCGTTACGTCTGCAAGAACATTGCCGCCAGATGCCGAAGCTCGGACTGTTTTACGACCAGAGCTGGGTGGCCTTTGCGCCGATTTTCTTTGACGGCGTCAAAGTTACGAAACACCTCGGCTTCAACGTCGCGCACTGGAACCTTCATGAGCGACGCCTCAAACGCCTCGGCGACGGCTACCTCGTCAACGAGACCGTGCCTTTGGTCTTTTTCCATTTTAGCGGATTCCGTGCCTATGCCCCGAATTCGCCCGAAGCCGAGGCCGGGACCTTTTGGCGAATGCCTGTCTCTCGGCCTGACGTCGACCTGCTTTGTGCCGACTATCGGGAACGCTTAATTGCGGCTCGTCATTTCACGTTCACGCAGATCCCGTTTGCTTTCGCGCGCCCGCCAGCTCACATAACTGCGAGAGTCGCCGCAATTTGCCTCGCAGCCATGGCACGAATGGCGCGCCGTATAATGCCCAAAGCCTTGAGAAGTCAGCTTGGCAAAACGCTGGCGCCGATGTTCCACTAATCCTGCACAGTGACTATAACCCCGCGTCGACGCCCGACAATCAGACAATCCCCTTGCGATCAGAGCGTCCCCCGCGATACATTTTTTCAGGACTCCCCCTTCAAGGAAAGACATGTGATTCCTTCGACCCAAACCGAAGCGAAGGCGCTCGGTCCCATAGACATGCACCGCCTCTACTGGCGAATGCTGGCCGGAAACCGTAAGGAAGCGCTGTTTTCGGTGGCACTCATCGGCCTGTCCGGCATATTTGAGCTGGCGGCTCTCTCCATGGTCGCGCCAATTCTTTCGCTTGGACTCGCAGAGAACCACATGCAAGGGGTTGGAGGCGCCTTCTTCAGAGAGTTTGGTCCTGGCGGGCGTCTGGGAGCCCCCTGGCTTCAATTCGTTCTTGTCGTCGGTGCCGGCGTCAGCTCCGGCATCGTTCGGTGGCGATCTACGAAGGCGCTATTGGCACTTCGCTTCGGCATCGAGATGGATCTCAGGAAGCAGCTCACCGAGCGCCTTCTCACCATGAACTGGAGGCACTTCCACCTTATGCGCGGCGGTTCGATCAGCAATTCGATGTTGACCGCGGTCTGGCACATAGGCGAAGGAGTCGACCGGTACATCTTCGCGGCCGGAACACTCACCATCGTCTTCGTCCTGTTCGCGGGAGCCGCCGCGGTGTCGCCGCCGCTATTTGGTATCGCAGCAGCCTACGCAGCGGTCGTCGCCGTAGCATCCTGGGCGATTTCCCGCTTCGCCAGTCGATGGATGCGGCGCCTCTCCAGCCGATCCGAGGACCTTGCGGTGCTGGCGCAGCAAACCGTCGACAATGCCAAATACATCAGGGTTTCCGGTCTGCATCAGTGGGCCCGTCAAATTCTCGATGCCTCATTCTCCGAGTATCGGCAGGCGGTGACTCAGCAGTTCCGATGGGGGGAGCTCAACCGGCTTTCGGTCGAGGCGATCGGCGTCGTCTTCGTTGGTATTCTCCTCCTCGCTTTTCGGACCGTCGAATCCGGGAACGTCGCGACGTTCATTGCATTCACGGCAATCTTTTACCGCTCGCTCCCGCGCATGATGGTGCTCGAGAGTTGCCGCTACATTGTCCGCAGCAAGGTCGCATGGCTCGAATCCTGGGAAAATCTCAACCGAAGAACGGCCGTCGACGCTCCCGCTCCCCGTAGTGTCGCCGCCGTCAGCAGCGTCCAGGTCGAATTCCGCCGCAACATCGCCTTTTGCAACGTGACGTTCTCCTATGCGGATGAATCCGGAGAACCGCTCCCTCCGATATTCAATCGTTTTTCGTTGGAGATTCCCAAAGGTCACTTCCTCGCCGTCATAGGGGCGTCCGGAAGCGGCAAGTCGACCCTCATGGACTTGCTCCTAGGGTTGATCTCGCCACAAAGCGGAGAGATCGCCGTCGACGGCGTGTCGTTGACGGCGATCGACCTGGATACCTGGCACCACGAGATCGGCTACTTGCCGCAAGAACCGTTTTTGGTAGCAGCGTCGATCGCCACGAACGTGGCGTTTGGCGACGATCACCCTGACCGGGCCAAGATCGAAGCTTGCCTCAGAACGGCCCAAGCTTGGGACTTCGTCTCAGCGATGCCCGAAGGCATCGATGCTACCGTCGGCGAACGAGGCGGACGCCTTTCCGGCGGCCAGAAGCAAAGGCTGGCCTTGGCGCGGGCGTTGTATCGCGATCCTTCGATCTTGCTGCTCGACGAACCGACCAGCGCCCTAGACGCAGGGAGCACCGCCAAACTGCGACAGGTGCTCGCGGACTTGAAGGGCGAACTAACGGTTATCATGATCACTCATCAAGTGGACCTACTAGGGTTGGCCGACGAGACTTTGGTACTCGGCGAAAAGCCAAGGGATCCCCGCCTCGAAGGGCCGAGTCAAATTTTCGTGACGGCCGCCGGCCGGAATTCAGGCATCGACACGGATCGCTCGAGCACCCCCATGTAGGCGACCGCGGGAAGGCCGAACTCGTCGCACATGCCGGCGGTGAGTGGCTGATAGTAGCGCAACGAGGCGAAGCGCTTCCATGCGCTAAAACCCCAGGTCCGGTCGACGAGAAGCCGGTAGGTGCCAATGCCACTTTGATTTTCTCCGGTACCGATCAAGTAGACGGCGCCAGGGAAAGGGACTTTTCCCACTGAGTGCCCGCGGGAAGCGAGCATGCGCGCCACGCCGTTATGATCGGCCAACATTTCTTGGACGAACTCAGCGGGGAGGTCGTCCGGCGAGTCCGTCAGAGAAAAGGTCTCGAATCTTATAATGTTGCAGGTCCCACACATGGTGTCGAAACGCCGAGGAATCCTGAATACGAAGGCATCGCCGTACTGATGCGCGTACCCACGCGTCACATAATATATGTCCCGCGCCGGCGCTGAATCGACGAACCGAGCGAGGCGCCGGCTGACCAGATCGTCGGCGTCGAAAAACATCACGTAATCCGGCGGATCCTGCTTGAGGTGATAGAGCGCAGCGAGGTGCTTTTTGCCTCGATCGAGCCATAGGGCGTCCCAGTTCTCGATGAGGGAGTCCGGAGCATTGACGGGGGGCGGCAGATCAACGACCAGGTACTCAACGGAGGGATGCGAGAAGCGAACCGGCGGAATCTCATTGCAGACGACCAGGACCCGAAAGCTCGTTGCGGTCTGCCGACAGACGGATGCCAACGTTCGGTCAAGATACTCGCCGATGCGGGGCCAGGAATAGGCGACGGCTGGGTGGCGGATGGTGGTGACGAATGCCAGCATTTTTGTGACGATTGATCACTTTCTGCATCGATTGGTCCGCACCGTTCTTCGTGCTTCCCTCGCGCTGAATTCAGTCTTCCCATGTCCAAGCAAAACTTCAAGGTGAAATCGGCCTACAGGCAGCCTATTTTGCCGCAAAGTTTCGACCAAGGGCCGGGCTCGCGCAAGCCCGGCCCCTTCGTCTTTCCGTTATTTCATGCTCTTGTGGAAGAGCAGCTCCCGGTACTTCGGCAAGGTCCAGAACTCGTCGGCGACCTGTTGCTCGGCCCGGTCGGCGGCGGTCCGGAGTTTGGCGCACACCGGCTTGGCGTCTTTCACCAAGTGGTCGATCTTGCCTTCTTCCGTGGCGACGTCGTGGAGAGCGGAGAGGCTCTTGCTCAGCGCGTCACCGTAGGTGAGGAGCTCGCCGAGCGTCTTCTCCAACTCGCCGATGCGGCGACCGTAGGTCGCGACCACGGCGTCGTTCCGGACTTCCTTGGAGACGGCGTACGAGCGCAAGAGCTGCTTCTCGAGAGCCGGCGTGACGAACTCGTTGACCAGCTCGTTAGTGGTCTCGAGCTCAATCTCGACGGTCTTGACGTAGCGTTCCAGGTAGACGTTGTGGCGGGCGGCGATCTCGTCGGCGCTCAGCACCTTGGTCGACACCAAGAACTCGGTCGCTTCCTTGCTCGCCCAGAGGGCGATGCCTTCCGCCGCCGAATCGATGATCGGGAGCTTGCGGCGTTTCGCCTCGTCGCGCCATTCGGCCGAGTAGTTGTTGCCCGAGAAGAGGATGTTCTTGTTCTCGACGATCAAGTCGTGGATCAAGGTCATCACCGCTTCGTCGCGGGTCTGCTTCTTGCCGAGCAAGGCGGAGAGGCGGGTCGAAGCTTCCGTGAAGGCGTCCGAGACGGCAGCGTTGAGGACTGCCATCGGCACGGCGACGTTGGCGGAGGCGCCGACGGCGCGGAATTCGAACTTGTTGCCGGTGAAGGCGAACGGGCTCGTCCGGTTGCGGTCGGTGTAGTCCTTATTCACGTCGGGGATGTGGCTGACGCCGAGGTTGATGATCTGGGTGTCGGTGCCGCGGGCGGCCTCGCCCTTGGCGATGCTTTCGTAAATCGTCTCGAGCATCGAGCCGAGGAACACCGAGATGATCGTCGGCGGCGCCTCGTTGCCCCCGAGGCGGAGGTCGTTGCCCGGGCTCATGATCGAGGCGGCAAGCATATCGGCGTGCTTGTGCACGGCGCGCAGCACGACGGCGGTGATCGCCAAAAAGCGCAAGTTCTGGTGCGGCGTGTGGCCGGGCTCCAGCAGGTTCTCGCCCTTCTCGTTCTGCATCGACCAGTTGCAATGCTTGCCGGAGCCGTTGATTGCGGCGAACGGCTTCTCGTGCAAGAGGCAGAGGAAACCGTGACGAGAGGCGACGCGCTTCATCGTCTCCATGGCGAGCGTGTTGTGGTCGGCGGCGATCGACATGTTCTCGAAGATCGGCGCCATTTCGAACTGGCTCGGCGCCACTTCGTTGTGGCGGGTTTTGATCGGGATGCCGAGGCGGAAGCACTCGCGCTCCATGTCTTCCATGAAGGACTGGACGCGCGTCGGGATGGCGCCGAAGTAGTGGTCTTCCAACTTCTGGCCGCGGGCCGTGGCGGCGCCGAGCAGCGTCCGGCCGGTCATCATCAGGTCGGGCCGGCGGGAGGCCACCTCTTTGTCGATCAGGAAATATTCTTGCTCGGAGCCGAGCGTGGCGGTGACCGTCTTGGCGTCGACGTCGCCGATCTGTTTCAAGAAGTTGACGACGGTGGACGACAACGTTTGGACGGAGCGGAGCAGCGGCGTCTTGTTGTCGAGCGCTTGCCCGTGGTAGCCGAAGAAGACCGTCGGGATACAGAGCGTGTTGCCGCTCTTGCCTTCGACGATGAAGAGCGGCGAGGTCGGGTCCCATGCCGTGTAACCACGGGCCTCGAAGGTCGAGCGCATGCCGCCCGACGGGAAGCT
>JAYWBY010000127.1:0-6451 GCA_043781115.1 Pseudomonadota bacterium | reverse complement strand
CTAGTCGCCGAGCGCCGCGTCGACGCTCACACGACCCAGCAATCGTTCATGGTCGGCCTCTTGCCGAGCGAGCAACCGCGGCAGTTACAAGGCCGCTTGACGATCACCGGCGCCGATACGGACAATGCGGGCCGCTATGCCTTCGACGTCCGCACCCAGGACCTGACGGTCCCAACCGGCACGGTCAACGGCACGGACCAGTAAGCCGAAGTACCTGAGAGGGAGGCCTGGCGTGCGCGCCGGGTCTCTTTTTTTTTGCTATATTGATCGCATGCTCCTTCGAAGATGGTCTCATCCCGGAATTTGGTGCGGCGTGCTTGGCGCCATGCTGTCGCCGTTGGCGCTGGTTGGTTGGCTGGCCCTGACTCGGCTCGGACTCGAAGGAGAAAGCCATTTCCTGATTTACCTCGCGCTGTTCAGCGCGCTCCTCTGCACCGCGTTCGGCGTGACCTTTGGCATCCAGCTCGCCCGCATCCGCCTCTTGGCGGAGCGCGACGACCTCACCGGCCTGTTCAACCAAAGCGCCTTCATGCGCACGGCCGGGTTCCTCTTGCATCTGGCCATTCGGCACTCCGAGCCGCTGGCGGTGATGATGCTCGACATCGACCACTTCAAGAACGTCAACGACCAGCATAACCACCTGGTTGGGAGCTATGTCTTGAAGAAGATGGCCGAGCTGATCGTAGAGTCGACGCGAAAGTCCGATCTGACGGCGAGGTTCGGCGGCGACGAATACATCTTCTGCCTGCCGCGCACGGATTTGAAACATGCCACTGACGTCGCTGAGCGCGTTCGTTCGCGCATTGCCTCGGTGAACTTCATGACGCGAGGCCACAGCGTCAAGGTCACTGTGTCGATCGGCGTCGCCGTCGTCAAGGCTGTGCCGGGCCTCGAGCTCAACCGCCTTGTCGAACTCGCCGACCAAGCGCTCTACACGGCCAAGGATCAGGGGCGAAACCGGGTCGTTACACTCTCCCTGAACGTCTAGTCCCACACGCCTCCCCGGCCGACCGCCTTGTCGACGCGGATGACTTGTGTTAAACCGGTCGCGCCATGGCACAACCCCTTCCCCAAATTTCCGCCGTCGACCGTCGTCTCTTGAAGACGCGTCTTTGCGATCTGCAGGATTTGAAAGCGGGCGTCGAGGCGACGACGTTGGCCGGCCCCGTCCGAGCGCTGCGGCGGGAACTCAAGGCGGCGGGGTTCGAGCAGTTTTCCCCTGACGTCTACTTTGGCGACGAGTGGTTCAGCCCGGCGGGGGTTCCCGCCATCGCCCTGCCCTTTTACTTGGCGCATCCCCGCTTGGCCGAGCTCGAGCGCGCGATGATGACCGAGGTCGAAGGCGGGTCGCGGGCCTGGTGCATGAAGCTGCTCCGCCACGAGGCGGGCCACTGTTTTGACCATGCTTACGAACTTTCGGCGCGCCGGGACTTCCGCCAAGTCTTTGGCGAAGCACCCAAAACCTACCGTCCCGACGTTTACTTGCCGGATGCCGCCAGCCGGGATTTCGTCCGCCATTTGCCGGGCTTTTACGCCCAGTCGCATCCGGACGAGGATTTCGCCGAGACCTTCGCGGTCGTTCTCGCCGACGCCGGCAGCGCCCGAGCCAGGTACCGCAACTGGCCAAAAGCTCTGAAGAAAGTCAGATTCGTCGAACGCCTCATTGCCAGCATGGCGAAGCGCGAACCAAAGAACGGCATCGGCCCGCGCTGTTACCGCGCCACCCACATGCGAGTCACCCTCGGAGAGCATTATGCGCGGCGAAAAGAGGAAAACGCGCGTCATCTCGCGGCCGTCAAGAAACTGACGCTTGGCAGAAGGGCGGCGGAAGTTTCCGGACCGCACTGAAATAGCTTAAAATAAAGGTACATGGCCTCACGTAAGCTAAACGTCCTCCTCCTCTTCGACGTACCTTTTGCTCCACCCAACCATCTCGACTCCGCGGAGTATATGGTCGGCGACGAGTGGAAGGACGAGCGCGACGTCTTCAAAGCCCTGACGCGGCTGGGTCACAAGGTCACGGCCTTCGGTGTCTTCAACGACATCCAACCGCTCGTCGACATCGTCCGCGCGGTCAAGCCCGACGTCATCTTCAACCTGTGCGAGTCGTTCAACGCCGACCGCGCGCAGGAAGCCAACCTCCCCGCCTTGCTCGAGCTCTTGTCCGTGCCTTACACGGGGGCGCGACCGGAAGCCCTTGCGCTGTGCAAGGACAAAGGCTTGTCCAAAAAACTGCTTACCTACCACAAGGTCCGCGTGCCGGATTTTGCAGTCGCCCCACGCAAAGGCACGCTGCCGAAGAGCATCCGCGACTTCGTCTATCCCGGGATCTGCAAGCCACTCGGCCTCGACGCCAGCGAAGGCATTGCCCAAAGTTCGCTCGTCGCCAACGCCGATGACTGCCGCGAACGCCTCCGTTACATTCACGAGAAGCTCGACTCCGACGCCATCGTCGAGGAGTACATCGAAGGCCGCGAACTCTATGTCGGCATCTTCGGCAACGAGCGGTTGACCGTCTTGCCGCCCCAAGAGCTCTTCATGAAGCAGTTGCCTAATGGCACGCCGAACATGCTGACGTACAAAGCCAAGTGGGATCGTACTTACAGAAAAAAGTACGGCATCGACAGCGACGAGGCGAAGCCAATCGACGCCAAGACGCTGACCAAACTCAACGACACCTGCCGCGAGATCTACCGGCTCTTCAAGATCACGGGCTATGCGCGGATAGATCTGAGGTTAAGTGAGGCTGGCGAGTCGGTATTCATTGAGATCAATCCGAACCCATCGATTAAGAAGAGTGACGACTTCGCCGAGGCGGCGCGTCGGGCCGGGATTGGGTACGATGAGTTGCTGGATAAGATCGTGCATTTGCCGGTGGCGGGATAAGACGGTGAGGGAGGAGAGCGGGAGCGGCAGTGGCGTCTATCGGCTGTCCCCAGAGCCGACCAGAAGCATTGCTTCAGCAACGGCGGCCTAGAAGAAGGCGTGCGGGGCTGGCCGTGGTGGCGGCGGGAGTTGGTCGAGCGCTTCCGCAGCGGAAGTGGAGTTGTCTGAAATACACTTTGACAGGTTTTTCGGGGCGCGGTGAGGTAATTCAGGTAATTCAGGACACCCTACGTAATCCAATTTCCCGAGACGGTGGCCGCTGCACCTTCTTGGCCCACGATGGCCATCGTTGCAATTCTCGACGCTATCTCGAAGTCGACCACATTCAACCCCGTTCTTGCGTAATTCAGGACACCCTACGTAATCCAATTTCGGAATTTCAGGGTAATTCGATTACGTCGGGTGTCCCGAATTTTGCCCACCACCGCCTTTTCACGGTGCAGACCTTCGGCGACTTCCACAGGAGAAGTTCCGCGGCGGCGAATTGCTAGCCCAGACCGCTGGTCTGGCCACGGCCGGCCACGCGTCCCTCCAGGCCCGCAGACACCCAAGCCCCTGGCTGCTTTGGGTTCACTCCTCGGGGAGGCCGCCTACGGACAAGCGATGTCGGCATAGCCATTGGCCTTCGTGTCCCAGCAAAGTTTGGTGCCCTGCAGGTCGACGATGCTGCCGGCCTTCGTCGTCTTGTGCCACGTGATGACGCGCGAGCCTTGTTCGGAGCTGTCCTTGTATGTCAGCGTTAGAGCTGAATCCTTGATGTTGTAGACGACCGTCGTGCCGCCGCCGAACTTCTGTTCGGCGGCGCGGTCCGAGTTTACTTGGTAGGCCAGGGTCTTCGCCGTCGGGCTGGCGTACGCGTAAGTCACGCTGAAGAGTTTCGCCGCCGCCGTCGGCCTCGTCGGATCGTAGAGCTGCCAAGAGCCATTGCCCTTGCCGTCGTCGGAGCCGGTGAAGAATTCGAAATCGGTGCAGCAAGCGTTGCCGTCGGCGGGCGCCTTCGTCACCTTCATACTCCATGCGTTGCCGCCCTCGCCCTCGGTGCCGGTCAGGTTGCCTGTGTATGTGGCGCCGCCATTTTGGAAGTCGAAGCTCCAAAGAAACACGCCATCGGAGACCTTGGTCGCTTTTGTCTTGCTGGCGGTCTTCAAGAGCAGTACGGGTAGGAATACCTGCGCCGCCAAGTTCGCCGTGATGACGACGGTGAAGACCGACGCACCCAAATGGGCGTTCGCGGTCGCCATCGCAGGGACCGCGTTGACGTCCACGAGGCCCGCGGCTTGGGCGTCGACGTCCGAGCCGCCTTCGCTGACGGACGTGTCGATCGACAAGGTGTAAGGCGCTGGGGTGCCGGGACCGCCGGCCGCGTCGTCGTCATCGTCGTCGCCATCTTTCTTTTTGCTGCAAGCCGTAGTGGCCAAAACGACGACGAGGGCCGTCACGAGCAAGCGCTTCATGAGAGAGAGCATCAGGGTCCTCCTGAATTTCTCCTATTATGCGGCGCGTTCTTGTTCCGTGTCCAGGAGCGCCTTCGCCGGGACTTGTGCCAAGGCTCGCTCGGCCATCGCCGTTATGGTCAGACTCGGATTGACGCCGAGATTAGCCGGCACCGCGGCGCCGCCGACGACGAAGAGGCCCGGGTAATTGTGGACTTGGTGCGCGCGGTCGATGACGCCGCTCGCCTCGCTGTCGCCCATGGGACAGCCGCCGAGAATATGCGCCGTGAAGCTCATGCCCAGGATGTCAGCGAGGCTGCCGCCGGCCCGCCCGCCGCCGATCTCGGCCATCTTCTTGGCGAAAGCGTTCCCCTCCGGCAAATGCACGGGAGGCCGCCCTTCCGCGCCAAAGTCGGGGGAAAGCCCTTTCACGAAGAGCTGCGACCAGTGGCGACGCCAGGAAAAGCGCAGCTTACTGTCGAGCGACTGCATCACGAGCAAGATGATCGACTCCGTGGCGAAGTTGCGCGGCCAGAGATAACGAATGAACTGCACGGGCTCGGTTAGGATCTGGCGCGCCAACTCCTTGAGCCTCGCCCACTGGTTGGGGCCTTCGACGAGCGGCATGCTGAGTAGGCCCATGGCGTCGGAGCCTTTGGCGTAGCGCACCGCTTCAATCTTCGTGTGGTCGTTCGGGTTGACGCTCGCCGCGATGGCGACGCCTTGCGAGTAGTCGGAGGCGGCTTTCGGAAACCGCACGCCGATGATCGACTCGCTGTTGGTCCTGACCTCGGAGCCGAGCGTCGTCGACAGGCGGGGCAAAGTCTTCAGATCGTCGCGGCACTTGAGCAGGAGCTTCAACGTGCCGAGCACGCCGGCCGCCAAAACGACGTTTTTGGCGCGGAACACCCGGCGCTTGCCGGCAAGAACTCCCGGTCGGCGAGCGGTGACGAAGAAGCCGCCGCCGGTGGCCGGCGCCAACTCCCGCGCTTCGGCGTCGGCCTCGATCTGTACGCCGCGTTTTTGGGCGAAATGCAGATAGTTCTTCACGAGCGTGTTCTTGGCGTTGTGGCGGCAACCCGTCATGCAACCGCCGCAACGCAGGCAACCCTTGCGCTCCGGCCCCTCGCCGTTGAAGTAAGGATCGGCTACGACGATGCCCGGCTGGCCGAGATAAACTCCCACGGGCACGGAATGAAACGTCTGGCCGTATTTCAAAGCTTGGGCGGTCTTCTCCAAGAGACGTTCGGCGGCGAACTCGGTCGGCGCCGGTGCGACGCCGAGCATGCGCTTCGCTTCGGCGTAGTACGGCGAGAGCTCCGCCTTCCAACTAGGCACGCCGACGTCTTTCGGCCACGTGCCGTTGGCGAAGGCCTTGTCATCGGGCTCAATCAACGTGTTGGCATAGACCAAGCTGCCGCCGCCGACGCCCGCGCCCGAGAGCACGGTCAGACCTCGAAAGAAATCGAGCCGCATGATCCCTTTCAGACCGAGGCGCGGCAGAAAAAGGAACCGCTTCAGGTTCCAGCTGGTCTTGGCGAAGTCTTGGTCGCGAAACCGCGGGCCGGCCTCGAGCACCAAAACGGTGTAACCTTTCTCCGCCAAACGCAGCGCCGCGACGCTTCCCCCGAAGCCCGAGCCGATCACGAGGTAATCAAAAACGCGGTCCTGCATGATTACTTTTCGGACTTTGCGCGCCAGCGCTTTACTGGCGAGCCGGGGCTGGCCCCTAGCGCGCCGCTGCGACGCGCCGGCACCGGACCGGCACCGGCTTGGAATGATGCCCAAAAGAAGCTATCATTCAAGAATTGACCAAGCGGATCGACCAAGCGGCAGCCGGGGGGGCCACAGTGAGCAATCAGCGGGACCACTTTCGCCTTGAATACCCGAAGGCGGACCGTCCCCAGCTGCAGATGGACAAGCTCAAGTACGAGGTGCTCGACTTGTCGGAAAAGGGCGTCAAGTTCGACTGCGGCAAGACCTTTCGCCCGCAGCAAAATGCGCCGTTCAAGGGTCGCATCTTCTTCCTGGACGGCTCGACCTGTGACGTCGCCGGCAACGTCCTGCGCTACCTCGCCGACAAGAACCAAGCCGTCGCGGCCCTCACCCAGGGCGTGCCCCAAGCCCGGATG
>JAYWBY010000126.1:0-6454 GCA_043781115.1 Pseudomonadota bacterium | reverse complement strand
GGGCGACAGCGCACTTAACCCCCCGTACTCAATCAATTTTAGGCTCTCGAGCGAGGCTTCCATGGCCAAGACTGCACCGAAAGGGAAACTCCGGGTCGCCCCGCTGCCGTCGACGGCGATCGTGTCCGACTACAGGGTGGCTTTCATGAGCCGCCAGGCGAGCCTGATCGGCCGCAAGGAAGTCCTCACCGGCAAGGCCAAGTTCGGAATCTTCGGGGACGGCAAAGAGGTCGCGCAGATCGCGATGGCGAAGGCGTTCCAGAAGGGCGACTGGCGCTCGGGCTACTACCGCGACCAGACCATGATGTTCGCGCTCGGCGCCTCGACGATCAAACAGTTTTTCGCCCAGCTATACGCCGACACCGACCTGGCCCACGAACCAGCGACCGGCGGCCGGCAGATGAACGGCCACTTCGCGACGCGCTACCTCGACGACAAGGGCCAGTGGCTGAACCAGCGCGAGATGAACAACTCGTCGGCCGACCTGTCGCCGACGGCGGCGCAGATGGGCCGTTTGGTGGGCCTCGGCTACGCCTCGAAGCTCTACCGTCAAAACAAGCACCTCGCGAAATACGACCAATTTTCCGTCAACGGCAACGAAGTCGCGTTCGGCACCATCGGCAACGCCTCGACCGCTGAGGGAATATTTTGGGAGGCGCTCAATGCCTCGGGGGTCCTCCAAATTCCCGTCGCCATCTCGGTTTGGGACGATGGTTTCGGCATCTCCGTGCCGAACAAATACCAAATGACCAAAGAGTCGATCTCCGAGATCGTCAAAGGCTTCCAGCGGGACAAGAACCTGCCGGGCATCGACCTCTACGTCGTGAAAGGTTGGGACTACCCGACCCTGGTCGAAACCTACGCGAAAGGCATCGAAAAGTGCCGGAAGGAGCACGTGCCGGCGCTCTTTCACATCGTCGATCTGACACAACCTCAAGGGCACTCGACGTCGGGCAGCCACGAGCGCTACAAGACACCCGAGCGCATGAAGTTTGAGGAGAGCGAGGATTGCCTCGTCAAAATGCGCGCCTGGATGATTGCCGAGGGCATCGCGACCAAGGCCGAGCTCGACGCCTTGGAGAAACAAAGCTTGGTGGAAGTCGAGGCCGAGCGCGAAGCCGCCTGGCAGGAATACCTCCAGCCGATCGAGGACGACCGCACGAAGCTCCTGGCCATATATGAGCGCATCGCCGAAACGGCCGCTAACAACGACTTGCTCGAAGACGCCATGCGGTCCTTGAAAAAGACGCCCAGCCTGCTCCGCCGCGCGGTCATGACCTCGGCGCGCCGGACGCTCTTCAAGCTAAAGGCCGAGGACCGGCCTACCAAGCGGCCGCTCATCGAATTCATCGATTCTTACACGAAAGAGAACGAGCAGCGCTTCGGGCGCTGGCTCCACTCCGAGACCGATCGCTCGCCGCTACACGTCCGCGAAATCAAGGCGCGCTATGGCGCCAAGCCCGAGTCCGTGCCGGCGAACGAGATCATCCAGCAGTGCTTCGACGCCCTGATGGACCGCGACCCACGCGTCTTCATCATCGGCGAGGACGTCGGCGTCCTGGGTGACGTGAACCAGAACTTCAAGGGCCTCCAGGAAAAATACGGCGAGGTGCGCATCACCGACACCGGCATCCGCGAGGCGACGATCCTTGGCCAAGGCATCGGAGCCGCCATGCGCGGCCTGCGGCCAGTCGTCGACATCCAATATCTCGATTACCTCCTTTACTGCTTCCAACTCTTGTCCGACGATTTGGCGACGCTCCATTATCGCTCGGCGGGCGGCCAGATCGCGCCGGTCATCGTCCGCACGAAGGGCCACCGGCTCGAGGGCATCTGGCATACCGGGTCGCCGATGGGCACTATCATCCATGGTTTGCGGGGCATGCACGTCTGCGTGCCGCGCAATATGGTCCAGGCCGCGGGCATGTACAACACGCTCTTCCAATGCGATGACCCGGCTCTAGTCGTCGAAGTCTTGAATGGGTACCGGTTGCGTGAGGCGGTGCCGGAGAATCTGACCGAATTCACCGTGCCGCTTGGCATGCCCGAAGTCTTGATCCAAGGCACTGATTTGACGCTGGTGACCTACGGCGCCTGCGTACGCATCGCCGAGGAAGCGATCAAATTGCTCGCGGAAGATGGCATCAGCGTCGAGCTCATCGACGTGCAAACCCTTCTGCCCTTCGACGTCCACAACGTCATCGGCGCCTCGGTCGAGAAGACTAGCGCGGTGCTCTTCTTCGACGAAGACGTGCCCGGCGGCGCTTCGGCATTCATGATGCAACAAGTGCTCGAAGGCCAGCGCGCCTATGACTGCCTCGACTCGGCGCCGCGTACCTTGAGCGCCAAACCCCAGCGCTCAGCTTATGGATCCGATGCCGACTACTGGTGCAAACCGAGCGCCGAGGACGTGGTCGAGACCGTTTACGAAATGCTCCGGGAAAGGCAACCGGACCGGTTCAAGCCTTTTCGATAAGTCGCCAGCTTTTCTACCACTCCCGGTGAGTGGTAGGTTAAAATGACCATACTTTGCTATTCCGGTTGGCCGGCGGAAACCATACGATGGTTACTGTTGGTCAGAACTTTTATTGAAATGAAATTGGACGCTTATGCCCACCAAGCAGGACTCCGCCAAAGACAGCCCCGCTCCCTCAGTCTTCGCGAGTGAAATCGAAGGATTCACCACGACGTCGAAGTTGAGCCGCCGGGAAACCGACATCGTCGTGTCTTTGATTCGGAATATTACCAACTCCGAAGAGATCGCGAAGTCCCTCGGGATCAGCACTCACACGGTGAACAACCACTTGAAGAGCATCTTCGAAAAGACGACCACCAAGAGCAAGACCGAGATCCTGTCGACGTTCTTGCGCTTCGCCGCCGACCGCTTGCAGAGCCGCAATCTTTTCGTCAGGACGCCGAAAGTGCTCATCGTCGACGACGAAGAGATGATTTGCGAGTTCGTCGCCACCGGTCTCCGCGACCGCGGCATGCGCACCTATACCCTTACCGACCCGACGCAGACGGTCGAAATGATCTCGAAGTTCAACGTCGACTTCGTCGTGTGCGACATTCGCATGCCGAAAATGAACGGCATGGAAGTGCTGAAGGCCGTACGTGCGGCTTACCGGTCTTGGCCGAACTTCGTGTTCATCACCGGCTATCCAGACTACTCGATGGAAGAGTGCATGCACTTTGGGGCCACCGGCTTCGTCGAGAAACCGCTGGAAATCGACCGCCTCTTCCGCACCATCATGGGTCATCTGGTTGAATCGGCCGAGGAACGCGCCACTCTCCTCGACATCGACCCCGTTCAGGCGGTTGCCGTGGACGGTGTCCAGTCGGTGGACGAGCGCGACATCGGTTTCGGCGGTGCCTTCTTGGCAATGGACGCAAATGCGCAAAAGAAGGCCAAGCTTACCGTCGGTACGATCGTCGACTTGAGCGTCAGCCCGAAACAGCACACCGAGACCTTGAAGGTTCGCGGCCAAATCGTCTGGAAACGCCCGGTCAAGGACGAGGACCTGCGGGCCGGCGTCGGCGTGCGCTTCCTCGAAATGAACGAACATAGCCAACGCGTCTTCGATTCGGTTCGGCGCGAGACGACGGTGTCGAGTTTCATCCCCATGGGGACGCCGGAGCGCGGTTTGACGGGCAGCCGGCAAGAAGTTAGCCACGGGGCTTCCGTTCGCTCCTAGTCTCTGGCTACAATCAAAGGCATGGCGAACGTCCTCAAAGGTCTGAGCTTTTGTCTTTTGGCCCAGATGATTCTGGTGGCCAAGGCGCGGCTTGCGCCGGCTTACTTTGGAAACTCCGGGGTTTTGGCCCTTTCTGCCATCGCCTCGCTCGGCGCCGGGGCTCTTATCCTGGCGGTTCGCTGGAGCCAACTCAGCGGTTTCCTCAAGCCGAAAGCCTTGGGCCTCGCGGCACTGGCGGCGGTATTCGGCGTCGTTCTAGCGGAGACCTTTAGCCTCGCCGCCCGCGACTCGGCGACTCCGGCTCTGGTGCAGCTTGCGGTTTACGCGATCCCCCTCGCTGCCGTGCTCGTGGCTTTGGCGACCAAGGCCGAGGCGCTGGACAAGATCAAGGTCGTGGCGGTCGTTGCCGGCGTCGCCGCCGTCGCGTTCGGCGTTGCAGGGGAAGGTGTCCTTGCGGAGGTGAACGGCACGAGCCTCGGATACCTCCTGGGAGCCGCGGTGGCGACGGCGTGCTTTCTCGCGGCCGGCCAACGCCTCGTCGCCGCGTCGTCGGTGACGTTTGCGGTCGCGACCGTCTTGCTCCTCGGCGGGGGCGCGACCGGCTACTTGGCCTATGACCAGTTGCCGACCGCCTTCGCCGAAGCTACGTCCTCCACCGACGGAAGCTTAAGTTTTCTCGTGTACGCCGCGGTCGGTCTGGCGGCGGCTTATGCTTTGCTTTTCGCCGCGCTGGCTCGCTTGAAGGTCAGCACGGTCGGTGCGAGCTTCCTACTTGCCGCGCCTTGTTCGGCGGCCTATTTGATCCTGGTCCAAGGCGCGACAATCCCGGTGGCCGCCGTCGCCGGCGCCGGCGCGGCTTTGGTCGCGTTCGGCGTCGTAGCGGCCCGCGAAACCTCGACCTAGCGGATCAGCCTGGGGTCATCAGAGTCAGGAGAATGGTGCGAGCCGGCGCCTGGTTGCGGTGTTCGCCGAGGTAGATTCCTTGCCAGGTGCCGAGGCTGAGCCGCCCGGCGCGCACGGGAATCGTCAGAGAGATGCCGATCAAAGCGCTCTTGACGTGCGCCGGCATGTCGTCGGAACCCTCGTCGGTGTGCTGGTAGGCTAGGTCCTCGGGAACCAGGCGGTCGAGCACCATCGCCAGGTCGTTCCGGACGTCGGGGGAGGCGTTCTCGTTGATCGAAAGGGAAGCGGACGTGTGCTGCAAAAAAAGCTGCAGCATGCCTTGGCGACAGCCGGCCAGCTGCGGAAGGGCCCGGACGACCTCTTCCGTGATCAGGTGAAAGCCTCTGCCGAGCGGCTTCAGCTTAAGCTCTCGCTCGGTCCAGGCCACGGCCTAACGGCCCGAAGCCAGGCGGCTGGCGCTGGTCCGCCGCGGCACGAGCTTCAAGGTGGCGGTGCGACGACCAATGCGGCGAAGGCGCCGGCTCAGCTCCTCGATCATCCGCTCGTCCACGAGCTCGTCACGGCAGATTTTGATCAGCATCCGGAGTTTGTCGCCAATGCGCTCCAGCCGAGAGTGGCTGCCCAACGCTGAAAGCCGGTCGCAGTTGTCGATCAGGTCGGCGGCCCGCACCAGCAGCGCGCCCTCGCCGTAGCCGGCGCAACGGTCGAGGCTGTCCTTGTACCGATCGAGTGAATCGTGAATGCGGGGGCTGTTGGTCGCCGCGGCCACCATTAGCGCCGTCTCTTCGCCAAACCGACGAGCGAGCTGAGCCTTGGTCAACGACGTCTTTTCTAGGATGTCGTGCAAGAGCCCGGCAACGACGACGTCGGCGCCGAAGCCCATCCCGACGAGCATATGAGCGACCCTAACGCTGTGCATGACGACAGGTTTTTTGCCCTTTTTGGGCTTGTCGTCGAGGGCCCGGACGAGGAAGTGGAGAGCCTCCTCCAGCCGCTCTTCACATGCTATAATCTTAAGGAGATGGCTACCGACCGGCGCTTCGCGCCGTGGCTCCTTCGTCACTCCCCAAGACTTTTTGCCCAGCATTCCGGCGCCTTTAAGAATTCTTAATTAGCCATGATCTGCTTCTTGCAATAATGCAAGATTGTACGGGGTTTCTCAACCCCCCCGTGGAGATTTCTGATCTTTGAGCAACTCTGATTCGGTAAGCAAAGTTATCGCGCTTAATCCAACGGATGTCTACCTGAACAAGGAGCTCAGTTGGCTAGAGTTCAACGCCCGCGTACTCGAGGAAGCATTGGCGAACGACAGCCCTTTGCTCGAGCGCCTGAAATTCCTGTCGATCTTCACGTCGAACCTCGACGAATTCTTCATGGTGCGCGTCGCCGGCTTGAAGAAGATGGAACAAGAAAGCCTCAGGATCACCGACTCTCCCGACGGCGCCGAGACGAGCATCATTCAGGAACGAATCCGCACCCGCACCCTCGAGCTCGTGGCCCAGCAGTACCGGTGCCTGACCGAAGTCGTCTTGCCTGGCTTGGTGGCCCAAGACATCAAGATCGTCAAAATGGCCGAGCTCGACCCGGCTCAAAAGCTGGCGATCGAGGACTACTTCGAAGCGGAGGTCAGTCCGGTGCTGACGCCGCTCGGCTTCGACCCGGCGCACCCCTTCCCTTTTCTCACCAACCAATCGGTCTATCTGGCGGTCATCGCCAAAGACCTGACGAGCGGCGAGGCCGACCTGCCCGGCATCGGCTTCGTGGAAGTGCCGACGATCTTGCCGCGCCTCATCCCGGTGAAGACCGACGTCGAGGGGAGCGTGCGTTACGTCCTCCTCGAAGACCTGATCTCCCAC
>JAYWBY010000125.1:0-2264 GCA_043781115.1 Pseudomonadota bacterium | reverse complement strand
CGGGTGTCCTGAATTAACTGAATTAATTTTAGTAGTCTTCTTCGCCGCCAAGGGCTTCGACTGAGACGGTCAGCGACTCTTTTCCGTTGGCGTCTTTGCCTTTCGAGGCGGTCAACTCGCCCGGGTCGGTCATGTCGAAGAAGAAGTCGCGCGGGTTGACGGCGATGTTCTTCACCCAGACTTCATAGTGAAGGTGCGGACCCGTCGAATGGCCGGTGTTGCCGGACTTGGCGATGACCTGGCCGCGTTTCACTTTGTCGCCGACCCTGACTTGGTAGTGGTTCAAATGTCCGTAGCGGGTCATGACGCCCGAGCTGTGGCTGATGACGATCGAGCGACCGAGCGTTTCGAATTCACCGGCGAAGGTGACGACGCCGTCGGCGGGGGCGACAACCGCGGAATTTTCTTCCGCCGCGATGTCCAAGCCCGCGTGGAAATGCCGTTTGCCTTCGAAAGGCGAAAGGCGCATGCCGAATTCGCTCGCGATGCGGCCTTCGACGGGCTTCACCGACGGGATCGAGCGAATCAAGTCTTTGTTGTACTTCAGCATCGTGGCAAGGCTTCGGAGGCGACGGACGACGGTGTCGGTGTCACGGTTCAAGTCGTCGACTTGGGCGATCATGGCGGTGAAAGACTCCAAATCGGTCGTGGCGCGCGGCAGATCAGGACCGGTTTTCGCGGCGAGCGAGACGCGGCTGAAAAGGCTCATTTGCTCGTTGGCCGTGGCGCCGGAGAAGGCTTTTTGGTCGTCGACGGTGCGCTGTTTTGCCGGCGGCAATTCGCCGTTGGCGAGCTCGTTGGCGCTCTTGGTATAGCGGTGGATTTGGACGAAGGACTCGGACAAATGGGAAATCTGGATCGCCAGCACCCGGTTTTGTTCGCGCAAGGTTTCCAGCTCGTGCCGATCCGACGCTGAACGGTAGACGAAGACAGTGGCGACGAGGGCAAGGGCGGAGATGCCCAAGACGACGGCGCGGTCTTTGATCTGGACCGAGTTGGCGATGTGGTTTTGGGTCGCGTGCATGTTCGCCTCCTGACAGGGAAAAATGGAAAGATCCTGGAAAATCAACGGTTTCAATTCAAAGGGAGATAGGAATTAGGAAGCACAATGAGTGCCAAGGCGGGGGTCCAAGAATTCAGGGGGTTTGGGCGTGTGAGTCCCCAGGGTTGGCTAGACCCTGGGCAGAGAACGTCATGGTTTAGGCGATGCCAGGCGGTTACGGAATCCACACGCCCTTTTGATAAAGCGGATAGCCGTCCCGGGTCCCGTTTTTATAAAAACCGGTTTCCGTGGGCACGCCGCAATGGGAGCGTTCCTTGTAAACTGCGCCTTTCCAAAAGAAGCTATCGATGCGGCATTTAGGACTCGTGGCGGCACCCAAGGCATTGCTGTAACAACCAGGACTGCCTTCTTGAGGCCAATACCCAGACAGATTGTCCGCGGCAATGTTCCCGCAGCGCGTGATGTAGAGTTGCCCCCGCCAAGAATCAACATAGGAAGTTCCAGCTAAGGCTTGGATCGCACTGACTGAGGGCCGGGGAGTTCCCGCCTCGTCGGCGTAATTGTAGGGCGCCCAACCCTCGTAGCGCCAAGCAAGAGCTCCGGTAAAACACGAGCTCTTAGCCGAACTCAAAACGGCATTCGTCACTGCCAGCTGTAAGCGATCCTCCTGGTTTTGGCTGCCCTGCCCGTATTCGCCGACAATTACCGGAACGCCATCGCTAGCGGCCCGCGCGCATACGCCCGCCTGTTGGTCAATGGTTCCGGTGTCGCTATACACATGAACGTCATAGAAATCGAAACCGAGCCCGCTGTGCATGCCGTTGGCTATGAAACCCGGTTGCCAAGCGTCCGACGTGAGCCGGATCCATTTCGCTTTGGACTTAATGAAGTTCACTTCGTACTGTGCATAAACGCCCGGGGACCATTGTAGTTGTCGGACCAAAAGCCCAGATTCGCCTCGGCTTCAATCTCATTCATAAGATCGATGCCATAAATCACGTCTTGTTTTTTGTACGTGTTCAACAGGTCCAGAAGCGGAATCAAGACCTTCTCGTTGAAGGCATCCAATTCTCCATTTGTGTTGTTGACGAGAAGGTAAGGATAGTTTTTCCAGAGTTTGCTCGGCGTCGCTCCCCACTCCAGATCCGCGAGGAGAGTTATGTAAACCATGAGTCCATCGCTTTTCGCCGTATCGAGGACGATCTTGAGATTCTTAAGCAGAAGCGGATCCAGGCTTTGGGTCATCGGAGTCGCTTTTTTT
>JAYWBY010000124.1:0-2267 GCA_043781115.1 Pseudomonadota bacterium | reverse complement strand
GAACTTGTAGAAGGGCCGCACTTTGTCGGTCTTGAACAGATTGTAGCTGAAGACGACGTCGTCCGCGGTGATCTGCTGGTCGTCGGAGAACTTCGCTTCGGGGCGGAGCTTGATGATCATCGACAGTTTGTCCGGAGCGACGTCGAAGCTTTCGGCGACGCCTGGATACGTCGTGAACGGCTCGTCGAGCGATTGGTCGCCGAGTTCCTGGAAGACCAACGACTGCACCTCCAGCGGCGAATCGTCCTTCAAGCCGTAAGGATTAATCGAGTCGAAGGTGCCCTCTTCGCCGAGGTTGAGCGTGCCGCCTTTCGGCGCTTCGGCGTTCGCATACTCGACCGACTTGTAGCCGGGCTTGTACTTCGGCTCACCGTGCATCGCCATGCCGAGGTCAGCGACGGCGGCGGCATGGAGTTCGGGCACCAAGATCATTAGGGAAAGAGCCGTCGAGACGACTAGGCGTTGCATGCGTGATTCTCCTGCTTCAGAGCTTTGCGTAATAATGGCAAGAGCCAAAGCGAAAGTAAATTGGAGACTTAGCGCCGGTTTGGCCTATACTGCCAGGATGACGCCGCGCCTCTTTAAGCTGTATCTTATTGGAATTAAATCGTTTTTCCACCGCCTGCGGCACGACCTCGGACGCGAGCTGACGGTGTTGATTGCCAGCCTTGTCCTCTTCGCGACGTTCTCCTACGTCTTCAACGATTTCTTGAACGTTCAGGTTCGGTCGCTGTCGTTGCGGATGCGCGAAGCCGGCGGTCTCGCCGCCACGTTGGTCGTGCTGCTCGTCGCCACAATCTCGAGCGCGCGCTTTCTCCGCGGCGAACGCGTCGGAGAGCAGACCCTCCGCCGTTGGTCGACTGCGATCGGCGAAGAGCGCGCCAACGTCCTAGGTTACTTGGTGCTGCGCTTCGCCACGGTCCTGGCGCTCCTGCATGGCGTCGCTTGGTACGTCGTCGAACGCTGGCTTTTTCGGATGAGCGCCCTTCAGGCGTCTCTCACGGAGCTGGTCGCGCTCGGCCTGACGGCAGGCCTCAGTCTATTGCCGGAAGGCGCCGAAACGAAGATCCGCCGCCGGACCGCCCGCCCTCCGAAATCGATCACCGCCGCTCTGACGACCTGGCGCTGGCGCCAGATGTTGACGCGAAACCGTGCGACCCGCACGGCACTAGTGTCGACGCTGCCTTTCGTGGCTTTGGCCGCCTTGGCCGGGGCGCGCGGCGCACCACTCTTCGTCGCCGTCGTCGCGGGCCTAATCTGCGGGATACTGGCGGCTTCCACCCTCAGTTTTCAAGTCGCCGAGGACCTGGCCAACGCCTGGGTCGAACGCGGCTTCGGCGTCTCGCACGACCAGTTCGTGAAAAGTTATCAATGGCTCGGCGCGCGCCTAGGCGGGTCGACCTTCGCGGTATTGGCCTTGGCGTACGCCGCTGCCTCGTGGTCTCACGGGGCGGAGGGTCTGGCGTTGCTGCTGGACGCGGCGAAGGTCGGAGCCGTCGCCGCCGTGCCGCCGCTGGTCGCGCCCGTGCTCCTTCTCCAAATCGACGGCCGCCGTCCCGCCATCAACGTCCTGATGACGGTCATCGCCGGGCTCTTCGTCGGCACCGCGGTGTTCGCGCACTGGCTCGGGCTCGCCCTCATCCCGGTCCTGCACTATTCCGCGTTGCAAAGCCAAGCCGGGCGGTTCTATCGTGCCTGAAGGAACCACCGACCGGACACCCATGACCGCCGCCACGCCGTTACTTGCCGCCTGTCGCCTGAGCAAATCGTTCGGCGCCGAACAGCCGTTTCGCCTCGGACCGCTCACCTTCGGACTGGCCGCGGGCGAAACCCTCGCCATTCTCGGGAAAAACGGCGCCGGCAAGTCGACTCTCTTTCAGCTCCTGACCGGCAACCTCGACGCCACGGAAGGCGAAGTGCACCTGCAAGGCCACCGCCTGCTCCCCGACAAGCCAGAAATCAAGCGCCAGCTCGGGTATTTGCCGCAGCACCCCGTCTTGCCTCGGTGGGTGACGGCGCACGAACTGCTCGGCTATGCCGCCGATCTCTACGGAATCAGGGACAGTGGGGCGCGCGTCGCCGCGGCACTCGGGTATTGGGACGCGTTGACTTTCGCCGACCAGCCGATCATGACGTTGTCTTATGGAATGTTAAAACGCGTCGGTTTGGCGCTCGCGACCTTGAGCGATCCCAAGGTGCTGATCCTGGACGAGCCGTTTTCGGGCCTCGACCTCTTTCACATCAGAGCACTCGACGACGAAATCATC
>JAYWBY010000123.1:0-2279 GCA_043781115.1 Pseudomonadota bacterium | reverse complement strand
TCGTCGGCTTCACTGAGATCCAAGACCGTGTCCGGTGCGTTGCGAAGGACGTGGACGACTTTGCGGATTTCTTTGTTGGAATGGACGGTGCCCTTGGTGAACATGCCGTCGCTCCCGAGGATGACGTCGACTTTTTCGCCGGGGCCTATCGTCAACGTGGCCGATTTCAACTCAATGGTCGGCGCCATGCCGACAATGCTGCCCCGGCCGACTAGCGCGGTAATCCGATTGCTTTCCGGTGGACCGTGCGAGACGAAAAGCGGCGTGTGGCCGGCGCTCCAGTATGTGATCTCTTTCTCGCTGATCACGGCGACGCCCATGGTGAGGGTGTGCAAGGTCTTCGCTCCCATGCGGCAAAGCGTGGCGTTGACCCGCTCGACCCAAGCTTTGGCGTTGAAGTTCGGTTCGCTCAAGTTCTCGGCCCAAAGCGACTGGACGGCGTGAATCACCAAGGCGGCCTGCACGCCCTTACCTGTGGCGTCGGCGACGACGATGGCCAAGTCGCCATTCGGCAGCGGCCGGAGCGTCATCCAGTCGCCACCGACGCGGCTGTGACGGCGATGAAAGAGCATCGCGTGGAGGCGGCCGGCGTAGTGAGTGTTCGGCGGAGGCATCAACGAGTCTTGGACGTCGCGAGCCGATGCCAAGTCCTTGTCCATCCGTAGCTGCTCGTTCTCCGTCGCCAAATGGCGTGAGCGGAGCTCCTGCAAGGCCGTGACTTTCACGCGCCGGCAAATGCCGAATTGAAAGAGGAGGCCGTTGACCATGACCAACGCAAAAACGTAAAGCCAGGGGCCAGGTTCGGCGATGTCCTTGAAGCCGACCCAGGCCATCCCCCAATAGGCAAGGGCGGTGAGCGGCACGACGCGGTTGTGAAACGGACACATGGCCAGCATGAACAGCGCAAGCGTCAAAACGCTGTTGGAGGCGACGAGTGAATCCGCGACGTTGCCGGTGCGGTGGATCGTCAAGTAGTTGCCGTAGGAATAGAGCCCGACCATGACGAACTGCACCATCCAAAGATAGTGCCGGAACGGTTTGTTGAAGCGCTGGAAGATCAGGTACCAAGCCGCGAGCAGGCCCAAGACGAAATAGTGCGTGAAGTCGGTGAGGTCGTTGTAGCGGGGCACCACCCAGCGGTCGACGACCATCCCGACCAAATGGAAGGTGACGCCGAGCACGCCGCACAAATGCGCCATGTGCTCGTCGCGTTTGACGAGCTGCTGCTCGCACCATTCGACCTCCTCGCCCGTCAAGTTGGACGGCATCAAGAATGGCCAAAAGTATTTTTCGATCCAGTACTTCACGGCGGCGGATTCCCCCACCCTCGCTATCGGCGGCGAGACGCGCGCCGCCAAGGGAGTCTTGATCGCGGCGTCTTGGTTAAAACGCCAACGACGCCGGAAATGGCAATCGTCTCGACGTTTCCTTCAACGAGACGCCAACGGCAGGCGGGCCTGGGCGGCTTTGATTTCGGCAGGGCAAAACTGAACCGTCCCGTTCGGGCTGGCGGCCATGACGCAATTTGGGTCGTCGACGTGCGCAAGGCCGAGCGTGTGGCCGATTTCGTGGACGAGGCTCAGCACCAAAAGTTTGTCTCTCAAATAATCGGCGACGTCTTTGTAATCCGTTGAGGCATAAAGTCGCTCGTCGAGCGGACCTTGTTTGAAGAGGTGCGCCAACCTCGCCATCGATTCAGCGTCGTCGAGCTTCGCCGGAGCGCTGACGTGGATCGTGCAGTCGGCCAGCGGCTGATAAGCGGCCATGCAGCCGAGCAGTTCGGTGTCCGCCGGGCGGTCTTCGACGGTGGCCGTCGTGCTGTACAGAACCTTGACGTCGGCTTTGGCGTAGTCAGATGCCAAGAGCAGAGCCTGGCGCTGAAGAGCCTGATTCCAATAGTCTATTGAGAGTTTTAGCAACGCTTTCACCCGCGGCGGCGCATCGTCGGGCAATGCATAGGAATACCGTGAGGTTAGCGTGATGGCGCCGAAGACGGGGAAGCCCTCGCTGAGCTTCGTCGACGCCGTGCATGCCGGCGCTCCGGCCAGCATCAGCAGTAAAGTCGCGCCCATGGCCCGCTTTCCCAGCACAGTTCATCTCCTTTGAAAGAGCCGCGAAAGCGGCGTCCAGCAAGGAAGACAGAGCAAGGCTCATGCCACTATTTGGCGTGGATCCGGAGCGGCGTGTCGACGAGCGGGTGGGATTCGCCGGAGGTCGTGACGAAGCTTCCGACGAGGAGTTGCAGTAGCTCGCCGTCATCGCTCGTGCCCGGAACCTTT
>JAYWBY010000122.1:0-2281 GCA_043781115.1 Pseudomonadota bacterium | reverse complement strand
GCACGATCGGCAGGTCGCCGGAAATGCCGTGCCCCCAAAGGCCAGCCTGGCCTCGCCGGTTTTGCACGAGAACGCTAGCTGGCGCGCGCCGCGCCGCGCCGGTGTAGATCATTGCGCCTGCCAAGCGGCTGTATAGCTGCGCGTCCGCCTCGGTGACGTTCAACTGTCTGAGCACCACTTGCCGGTGGGTCCATGCGAGCTCGAACACCCGGTCGGCGCCGTGGCGATCGTGGTACTTGTCGAGAAGCGCTAGCGCAGCGTCACGCGTCTCACCCACGCCCGATACGAGGTGAATCTTGATGGTCTCGTCGGGCCCTATCTCGAGGCGCGTCCGTATGGCCACGACCGGATCAAGCACCGATCCTTGCCGGTCCGAGAGGTCCCCGACTTTTGCGGAGAGCGCGGCCGGCGTCGCGGTCGTCCGCCCCCTGCCAACGAACTGGCTCCTGTCCGTCTCGTAAGTCGATGGGCCAAGCGCCGCGCCGTGAACGCTCATTAAGTGCAGCATCGTCGGGGTCCGCTCTTTCTCGGACCGTGGCCTCCGGGTACAGAGAATAGCGTCCTTCGCGGCCACGATCTCGGTCTGCACGAACAAATTGCTGAAGGCGGGGTGCGCTTCGTCGGCGGCCTGCGGCGCCAAGACGACTTCGGCGTAACTCGTCAACTCGATCAGACGCTTTTGCGAGGAAAAGTTGGTGATGCTAACACGGCGCAGTTCAATGTCGTCCTCCGGCGAGACGGTGATTTCCGTGTGCATTTCAAGACCATGATCCCGCCGGCGAAATTCAGCTTTAGCTTGCGAGAATATCGCTTCGTAGTGCTCGCTCGCTTTCAAGGTGGGCTGGTGACTGGTCGACCAGACTTCGCCGCTCGCCAAGTCACGCACGTAACAGAACGTGCCCCAATCGTCGCAAGTCGAGTCCTCGCGCCATCGCGTCACGACGAGATCCTGCCAACGGCTGTAGCCGCCGCCAGCGTTGGTGATCATGACCGAGTACCTGCCGTTCGACAGAAGGTTGACCTCGGGGCGCGCGGTATCCGGCGTGTTGATGACCCTGAGCGTCGGTTCGTTGTCGTTGGTTGGCCGGATCGAAGTCGAGACTTCCGACGCATGCGGATAGAAGGTCTCGGCCTTGGGTACCCGTTCGTGTAGCAGGAGCTCGGTCGCCTGGAACAAGAGGTCCGAGCGAAAGCGCTTCTGCATTTTCCTGTCGTTCAGCTGAAAGGCCATGGACAAGAACGCCATGCCTTGGTGATGGGCCATGAACGACCGGATGACGGCGAACGCTTGGCCGGAGGCCAGACGCGCGGGCGTGTAGTCGATCGCTTCATAAAAGCCGTAACGACCCTGGAAACCCAATTCGGTCATGCGTTGGAGGTTCTTCGCCGCTTCGTTCGGCGCGACCATCAAGGCCATTGCCGATGCGTAAGGCGCAATGACCAAATCCTCCGCCAAGCCGCGCTTGAAGCCGAGCCCCGGCACGCCGAAGGCCCGGTACTGATAGTTCAGATTGACGTCGGTCGTGTTGTACCCCGACTCCGAGATTCCCCAGGGAACCCCTCTTTGAGCGCCATACTCTATCTGCCGCTTGACGGCGGCATGGTACGTGCGATCGAGCAAGGTATCGCGGAAGGTCGGCATGATCAGCAGCGGCATCAAGTATTCGAACATCGAGCCGCTCCACGAGAGGAGCGTCGTCTCGCTTTTCGACGTCGTCAGCAGCCGCCCGAGGGCGAACCAATGCTCTTGGGGCAGATGCCCTTGGGCGATGCCGATGAAGCTGCAAAGCCGCGCTTCCGAGGCCAAAAGATCGTAGAAGCTCGCATCCCGCCGGTGGTCGCTGACGTTGTATCCGATGGTCAGGAGGCGCCGCGACTTGTCGTAAAGGAAGTCATACTCGAACGCCGCCCACTCGTCACATTGCTCGGCAAGGTCGTCCGCGGCGGACAGCTGCTCCGACGCCATACGACTGGCCTCTTCCGCGGCGACGCGCAGTGGCTGCAGCCACTTGGGAATCGGGCCGTCGCCGGCGGTGATCGCATCGAGGGCCGGCAACAATTTTTGTCCTAGGCAGGCGACGTCTTTCAGGGTCGGGATCTGCGTCGCGTCGAAGGCGTTGCCTAGGACATCCGCGCTGAGCCTCGCTTGGGCGACGACGATCCAAGGGCCTAGCAGCGTGTGTGCGTCATCCAGCAACTCGAGCAACTGCTCGCTGAAAGTGTTCAGCCACCACTGCTTTTCGGCCTCGCCCGAGGCCGTCGCCTTCGGCACCAAGGTAGC
>JAYWBY010000121.1:0-6513 GCA_043781115.1 Pseudomonadota bacterium | reverse complement strand
GAGTACCCGTTGATGTTGGTGCTAGCGCTCCTCGCCGGAACGCTGGTTGCTGGCCGGCAACAAACTTCAATGCGCGATTGGATTTGGGGCGCGATCTGCTGTGCCGCCTTTGCGTGGCTGATGGGCTACACTCGCCAACTCTATCTGGACCGCGAATTCGAGTTCCTAGCCGTCAAATTTAGCGCCTGGTTCGCAAAGGACGTCACGCACACTGCTTTGACGTATGGCTTGCCGTTTGCCCTCAGTCTTTTGCTCATTCACAAACCTTTACGTCACGGTGCCGCGGTGCTGGGCGTGACGTTGGCGGCGCTTTTCCAGGGAATTGACGGGCAAGTTCTGGAGCGCACTCGCAGCTTCTTCGGCGTCTTGACGGTAAAGGAATACGAGAGCTCCGACCTGCACATGTTGGTGAATGGCGGCATTTTGCATGGTGAGCAACTTTTGGACGACGGCGAGAAAAGGCTGGTCCCTCGGTCGTACTACCATCCGGACGGGCCCCTTGGCCAAATCATCACCGACGTGTCTGCCAAACGCACGAATCCGAACATCGCCGCGATTGGCCTCGGCACGGGAGCGGTGGCCGCATACGGCAAGCCGGACAACCGCATAACGTTTTACGAAATCAATCCGGGCGTCGAGCGCGTCGCCCGCAATCCAGAGCTCTTCACCTACCTGGACGACTGCGTCCGCCGGTGGTGTCACGTTTCCGTCGTCATCGGCGACGGTCGCCTCAAGCTCGCGGAGACGATGGAGCGCTACGACTTGATCATCGTCGACGCCTTCAGCTCCGACGCCATTCCGATTCACCTGATTACGCGCGAAGCCATGCAGCTTTATCTAGACCGGCTAAATCCCGGCGGAATCGTCGCTTATCACATCTCCAATCGGTATATGAACCTCGAACCGGTACTGCTCCATCAAGCGATTGATCTGGGGCTCGGTTATGCCGTCCGCTCAGACGACGGCGACGAGAGCATCGGCAAAGGTGCTTCGACGTGGGCGATCGTTGCCAAAGACCAGGGAATCTATGAGATAATCGTGCATGACGAACGCTGGCGAGGGTTGGAGGACAACCCCAAGGTCGGAGTTTGGGCGGACGATTATGCTAATGTTATCAGCACATTTACTTGGTTCTAGGCGAAGCCGCGCGGGCGCTCGGCAGGAAATGCCCGCCAGTCAAGCCTTTGACAGTCTTCAAGCCGCAGAAAACCGCATGCTAAACTTCTAATATCAGACACCCCTCCGTTTTTTCTCTCCCTCTCCTTAGAGTCTCCCCTCTAGAGCCGACCTTCGCATCATTGAGGACCACGATGGCTGAGCAATGGTTGTCGATTTCCGAGTACGCACGGACTTTCGGAGTCTCGGATATGACCGTGCGTCGTCGCGTCAAGACCGGTCGCTTGCACGCCGTGCTGAAGGAAGGGAAATATTTCATCCCGGTTCCGGTCGGCGAAGTTCGGAGCGGGTCCAACATCGCACCATCAATGGGTGACGCACCGCGCTTTAACGACCGTCCTGCGCCGCCACAGCAGCAGCCGAAGCGCCCGAACGAGATGCAGGTCATCAAAGGCCATCCGCAAGCTCACAAGACCTTTGTTCCCAGCGACGCACGGCAAAACATGGCGCCGCCCCGGGACCATGCCGAGACCCATCAACAACAGATGACTCGCGCCGACTACGTACTGACTGACGACTCCGATGCGATGATCCCCGTGAGCCTTCGCCGCCCCTTGGCTGGATCCGAGACGTCGCTTGTTGACACGCGCGCCCTGATCGCCTTCTGCGAAGCAACGATGCGCAAAGTGTCCGAGGGCGAGCGCCGGACGGTCGAGAAATTCAAGAGCAAGCTCGAGGCGCTCGAAGCAACCTTGATCTCGAAAGACATGGAAATCAAGACGCTGCGTCAGCAAGTCGAAGACCTCCAGCTCCTCGTCAAAATCCTCGAGAAGAAAAAGAACTCGGTCTAACGGACTAGAGCCAAAGTAAGCTGGCGTCGCCGTAACTGAAGAGCCGATACTGCTGCCGAATGGCCTCGCGGTAGAGGCTCTTCGCTTCTTCCAGGCCGAGTAGCGAGCTCACGAGCATAAAGAGAGTCGAGCACGGTTGGTGGAAGTTCGTCAGCAAGCCGTCGATGACCCAGGGCTTGTAGCGGTCGCTGGCGACGCGCGGCCGAATGAAGAGTTCGGTGGCATGCCAATCGTCGGCCAGCCGCAGCATTTCGTCTTCCGACCCATTTGCGCGACGGTAGAGATCCTCGAGGCTCCGGAGCGACGTCGTGCCTATGGCGACCACGGGCCGCTTGGCGCGCCGAGCGGCGAGAAGCGCCTCCATCGTTGACCTGCCGACTTGATAGCGTTCGGCGTGCATTTTATGGCGACTTATGTCCTCCGTCTTCACCGGCAAGAACGTTCCGGCGCCTACGTGCAAACAAACGCGGCGAATTTCGACTCCCCGGGCTGCGAGTCGACCCAGTAGATCATCGGAAAAGTGTAATCCGGCGGTCGGCGCCGCAACTGAACCGCGAGCTGCAGCATAGACGGTCTGATAGCGATCGCGGTCGAGAGACTGAGCCGCAGGCGACGGATCTTCGCGCTTTATGTAAGGCGGCAGCGGAATGTAGCCGTGCTTGTCGAGCCAAGCGGCGAAATCCGTCGTCCCCTTGTTGAAAGTAAGCTCGACGAACGCCGTCCCGGCTCCGTCTTCGGTCTTGGCATCGACACGGGCGTCGACACCGTTGCCGAGATGCACGAGCGTGCCCGGTTTAAGTTTCTTTAGCGGCCGCCCGAGCGCGCGCCAAGTGCTTTGTCCGGAAAACCCAGATTTGGCGAACTGGTCGAGGAGAAAGAGCTCCACCTCACCCCCCGTGCCGAGCCGGCCCAAGACGCGGCTCGGAAAGACCTTGGTGTCGTTCAAAATTAGCAGCGTGTCGACCGGTAGTTCTGTTGTAAGATCGAGGACCTGGGAGTGCTTTACGCGGCCATCCGGAAAGTGGACCAAGAGCCTCGACTGGTGGCGCTCGGATCCGGGCTGCTGGGCGACCAAAGGCTCCGGGTACGGATAGTCAAAATCCGCGAGGGTCAGTTGGCGTTCGAGGCTGCTAATTTTATCTTCGGGTTGGCTCATGGCGCTGGTCGTCGTGTCTCCCGCGGATCATATAGCGTTGCCTCGCGGGCTTTGTCGATAGCTGCCTTGGTTGGAATGATGCTCGCGGCCCCGCTCGAAGCTTGCCCCGCGGCGCTGTTTGCCTTGGAGACTTCGCCTCGCATCAGCGGCCCTCGCCATGGCCTTCGACTTTTCGTGAAAAATCCCCAAGGCAGCATGATGCCTTGGCGTCCAGCGCCCGTCCAAATCGACCCGGTGGATAGCGACGGGCACCTGGTGTTCTTCAAGGACGACAGCTACATGACTCGTCCCATCGACGGCTACGACTACCTCAACTTCCGGGTCGAGGACTTTGGCGAGCGCTTCGATCCGGCCAAAGACAAGCTCCCCTGCCAAGGAGCGCAAATTTTCGAGGTCGCCGACGACGTTGGCCACCGCTTCGGCTATTTGACCAACTGCGGTTCGACAGCCGCACCCCTCAGCATGCCGCATCTCGTGGAGTTTGACCGCAAGGACCACCGCTTGGAGAGTGGCACCTACCAATACAAGTTCAATCCCGAAAACTACATGCAGTTCCAATCGATAGCCTTTCGGGGAATCAAGGGCTGGGAGATGGTAGCTCAAGACTCGCGCATGCTGATCCATGCGGACGTGAAGAACTTCTTCAGCATGAACTTCGATTCGAGGCAGATCGAGTCTCACTTGGAAGAGAGTCGCCTCGGACCGGTCGGCAACCTCGCGCGTTTGTCGTTCTACTTGCGAATTCTGTTCTTCCAAATCGACTTGAAACTCTCGACCGACGTCGGCTTCTATCTCGACTCCGGCCACATACCGATGATGGTGAACATCCCGGTCAACGCCTTCGAATATCTCCATCCGGCGAGCGGCATTCTCTACAGCTGGGCTCTGTCACCCGATGCCGAGGCCGGAGCAAAGGAGGTTCACATGCCGATCCTCGACGTCGCCACCGTGAAGAAGGGTTATGCCGAACTCGCCAAGGTCGGCCAAACGCAGTGCAAGAAGGCGGACTGCATCTTCCAATACACGGTCGACATTCGTGGGCGGCGCCTTTCGATGGACTTAGGCGTGAAGAAGGAGCTCGTCGACCGCGGCTTCTTTCCCATCTACGTGGACGACGTGAACAAGTACAAGGACGATATGGGCTGGGACCTCAACTTCCCGGCGACCGTTAGGAGACCGGGAATCTACTTTGAAGTTTCGGGTCTCCCCAAAGGCGGCCACCCGTGGGACTTTTGGCTGAAACTCGGTAGCCCGAAAGACGGCGCCGCCGACTGCCCCGCGAACGTCCGCGTCGCCAAGCTGAAGTGATTCAGCGGCCTAGCGCCGTGTGGATGAAGGTGTAGATATCGGCTGTTTCGTCGATCAGCTTGCCGACCGGTTTGCCGAGGCCGTGACCGGATTTGGTGTCGATACGAATCAAGATGGGTTGGGGGCCGCCCTGAGCTTCCTGCAAGGCCGCAGCGAACTTGAAGCTGTGCGCCGGCACGACGCGGTCGTCGTGATCGCCGGTCGTGATCAACGTCGCCGGATAGCGCGCCCCCTTCTTCAAATTGTGCAGCGGCGAATACTTCAAGAGGATGGCGCAATCGACGGCGTCGTCCGGGCTGCCGTAGTCCGTCACCCAAGCCCAGCCGATCGTGAACTTGTGGAAGCGCATCATGTCGAAGACGCCGACGGCCGCAACGACGGCGCCGAAGAGTTCGGGACGCTGCGTCATGCAGGCGCCGACGAGGAGGCCGCCGTTGCTGCCGCCGTTGATCGCGAGTTTGGCGGGACGAGTGTATTTCTCCTTCACCATCCATTCGGCAGCGGCGATGAAGTCGTCGAAGACGTTTTGTTTTTTCTCTTTGGTGCCGGCCTTGTGCCAAGCCTCGCCGAATTCGCCGCCTCCTCGGAGACAGGCCGAGGCATAAATGCCGCTTGACTCCATCCAGCTGATGCGCGAAACACGGAACCAGGGTAGCACCGAGGCGTTGAACCCGCCGTAGCCATAGAGCATGACCGGGTTATTGCCGTCGAGTCGCACGCCCTTGCGGCATGCAATGAAGAGCGGAATCTTGGTGCCGTCCTTCGACGCATAGAAAACCCGTCGGGTTTCGAAAGCCGAAGCGTCGAATTGCGTCGTCGGTCGGTGCAGAACTTCGACGCGGCCAAGGGGAACTTCGATCCGACACGCCGTCGGCGGCGTCGTGAAGTTTTCGAACGTAAAGAAGTACTCGGTGTCGCCTTGATTGGTGATGCTGCTCATTACACAGCCGACGCCGGGCAACGCGACATCCTTCACCAGGCGGCCATCGCGGCTGAAAATCTTCAACTCGGCGGCGGCGTCGACCAAGTAGCGCACGACGAAGTGGCGGTTCAGATAGTCCGCGGACTCGAGCGTGCCTTCCGTCTCGGGAATGATCGACTTAAGAGACGACAAGCCCCGTTCAACGTCGATTTCGACCACGCGTCCGCGTCCGGCCTCGAGCGTCGTGTGAAAGTAGAACTTCGAGCCCTCGCTCCCCAGAAAATGGAAACCGGCGAGGAACTCGCCGACGAGCGGGCGCGCCTTCAAGTCCCCCTTTGTCAGGTCCATGAACTCGACGGTCCGTTTCGTGCTCGTGCCGCGCCAGCCAGTGATGACGAGATAGCGACCGTCCTCAGTCACATGAGCAATAGCTCCCACTTCGCCGTCGTCTGGCCGTTCATAGACCAGTCGGTCGGTGGCTTGCTCGGTGCCCAACTTGTGAAAATATAGCTTTTGGAAGCGGTTGACGCCCTGAAGTTCCGAGCCGGCCGCGGGGGCCTCGAAGCGGCCGTAATAGAATCCCGTTCCATCTTTCGACCACCCGATGCCCGAAAATTTTACCCATTCCAAACGATCGGCGAGGTCTTGGGCGCCATCGATCTTCCGGACTCGAATTTCCACCCAGTCGGAACCCGACTTCGAGATCTGGTACGCGAGGTGCCGGCCGTCCGGGGAAACGACGCTGGAGATCATCGCGGCGGTGCCATCGCTGCTGAGCAGGTTCGGATTGAGAAGCTCGGTATCCGCTCCCTTCAGCGTCCGCCGCCAATAGAGGCGGTCCTGGTTCTCCAGGCCCGAGTTCTTGAAGAGGAAGTACCGGCCGCCCCGTTTGCGTGGTGCCGATTGGCGAGCGTAATTCGTGATCTCCGCCAGACGCTGCCGAAACGAAATCCGTTGGGGAGACGACGCCAAATAGCGATCGGTAAGCTCATTCTCGGCGTCGATCCACTGACGAGTCTCGGGCGAATTCGAATCTTCCAACGGCCTAAATGGATCCTCGACGCGCACGCCATGCAGGTCGTCGACCTGCGCCGATCGCGGTGCTGGCGGGTACTTCATCAAATCGTCTTGTCCGGCACCGTCTGGTAGATCGACGAGAA
>JAYWBY010000120.1:0-2293 GCA_043781115.1 Pseudomonadota bacterium | reverse complement strand
GCTGGCCGTTGCCGCGATCTGTGGTGGCGGTGATGCGGAACTTCACTTTGACGTGAGGCTCCGAACGCTCGGCCTGGGTCACGAATTTATCGATGACTCGGGCTGGGTTGCGCTGATTCCTCTCGTTCTCGGACAAGAGCGGGTTGCCGTCGAACATGTGTTTCCAAGTCTCGATCGCCTGCGGCATGACCTGCGCGCCGCGAAGCTTCAGGCGGTCCTTCTTGTCTTGGTCGCTGGTGTCGGCCTTGACGGCGTCGAATTCGCGCGGGTCCTGGCCGATGTGGCGCTCGAGCTGGCTCAAATCTTTGTCGTTGCCGACGAGTTTCGAGAAGGTCGTGTACTCGCTGAAGTCTTCGGTGTTGGTCCGGTGGCACTGCATGCAATAGGGCGCCACGACGTTGGTCCACATCTCCTTCTTCACTTTCGTCAAGAGCGGGTTCTTCTCGGCGGCTTGCCACGAAGGGGGAACGGTCGTGGGATCATAGATCGACTTGCCGCGGACCTTGTTTGGGTTGACGCCGGCGTAGAGATGGTCGACGTAGTCGTTGGTCTTCTTCGCCGCTTCCGCGACGTCGGTGCCGGGGTTTTTGGCGATCAACGAGGCGTTGGCCGACTTGATGATCTGATTCATCTGGAACCAGTCTTTCTCGGCGGCGTCTTGGTTCGACTCGTCGTTGCCGCCACGATGGCGGGCCTGCAGCCAGGACGGCTCGAATTCGCGGAAGATCGAACCGATTTGCGCGGGGTCGCCGCTGTAGCGACCGGCGTGGCAGGGTGTGCAAAGCTGCGGCGGGCTCTTCTCGCCCTCCGCGTCCAGGACGGCGATCGGACTGAGTTTGCCGTTTGAGCCGAAAACGTAGAAGCGGGTAAAGCCCTGTTGGCTGACGTTCATCGAAACGGTGCCGAGGTTGTGCACCTTGCGGCCGTCTTGCGCGGTGACGAAACCCTTGTCGTCGGGAACCTGGCCGTTCTTGACGGCGTTTTCGAAGTCGGCCTTGTCGTTCTCGTCTTTCCAGTTGGTGACCGAGCAGCCGCCGTTACCGGGCTCGATCTTCTTGGAGCACTTCATGTCGCGCCAGAAGCCCAGGTCGCCGATGTTGCGATAGAGCGACAGGAACTCGCCGAAGCCCGAGCCAGTGATGAAGCGCTCGTTAAATTTGGCGAGCGTCGGGGTTTCGACGTCGGCGCCGTTCATGTGGTAGTAGTCGGTGGCTTTGGCCGCCGAGCCGACGCCGTCGCGCGACAGGAAGAAGTGCGTGCGCACGGAGCCGTCGTCGACCTCGACCGGGGCCCCCGGGATCAGCCTATAGACGTGACCGTCGAGGAAATCCAAGACGTAGAGGTTGCCATCCTGGTCTTCGCCGAAGGAGGTCGCCTTGACCGCGACGTCGCCGAGTTTGACGATCTTGAACTTCGCCGGATCGTTCGTCGGCTGCATCACCGAGATCGTGCCTTCGTTGAATTCGCCGAACACGTACTTGCCGACGATTGCAGCGCCCTTCGGCTCCTTGCCCCGATAGACGAAGCCGCCGGTGACTGAACCGCCAAAATCACGGCCGTATTCCGCGGCGGGGAAGACCGGCGCGTCGCCGCCGGTGCCGGAGTTGAAGTTCGGGCCGTTGAGCGAGCCCTCGAAAGCGCTCCAACCGAAGTTCTTGCCGAGTTCGAGGATGTTGATCTCTTCTTCGGAGTCCTGGCCGACTTCGGCTTCGAAGATTTGGCCGGTGCTCGGATGCTCAGCCATGCGCCAAGGATTGCGGTGGCCGTAGGAGAAGATTTCGGCGCGACCCTTCGTGCCGTCGGCGAAGGGGTTGTCGCTCGGGATCACGTAGCCGCCGCGCCCGGAGACTTCGCGCTTCTTCTTGTTCGGTTCGTTGGTCGCATTGACCAGCTTGTCGGCTTCGTCGCGGGTAATACCTTCGCTGCCGTTCCGATTGACTACGTCGAGGCGCAGGACCTTGCCGAGCAGCTCGCGCTTGTCTTGAGCGTGCTTGTTCGGGTCGTTCGGGACGCCGCCGTCGCCGACGCCCAAGTAGAGGAACCCGTCTTTGGCGAAGAGCATGCCGCCGCCGTTATGGTTACCGCGGTCCTTCTTGACTTGCAGGAGGATCCGTTCGCTGGCTCGGTCGAAGTGGATGCCGTCGTTGCTGACGAATTTCGACAAACGGACGAAAAGGTTTTGTTGGTCCGGTCCGACCGAGTAGTAGACGTAGGCCTCACCGCCGTTAGCGCCAAAGTTCGGGGCGAAGACCAAATCCAATAGACCTTCTTCGTAAGTCACATGGTCCCGGTC
>JAYWBY010000119.1:0-6550 GCA_043781115.1 Pseudomonadota bacterium | reverse complement strand
TCGGGCCAATTTCCTGCAACTATCGCAAAGGAAATTGTGACCGGCAAATGCGTACAAGGCACTCAGCCGGCAAGTCTCAAGACTACAAAGGCGTCGGTAATCGAGTATTCCACGCTATTGACGTGTGAATTGCAGCCGGGCCCCAAAGCAGTCATGAAGTTCGACAAAATATATTTGACGAACACCTCGGTAGAGTTTCCTTGCGTGGAAGTAGTTCCGGCAGAAAACTTTGCTACCCCAACTGAAGGCAGAGGTGGCGGTCAAGGATATCTAGGAAGCTATGCGGGAGAAGAAGTGCCAATCCTGGGCCGGTAACTTGCGTGACTACAAGTCAAATGTAAGGAGTAGTTCAGTCGTATGTAGGTCGGTACACCGCTTTCGAGTATCATGACCTCTTGTTCGGCGATCTACCGAAGTAAGCGCTTGTCTTCAAGATTCGGGGCTGGACCGACAGTTGCCTTGAGATTCCCTGATGGCTTAAACTGGGGTTTCTCCCTGGAGGTAAGCCATGCGGGTCGTTTCGACGGGTGCCCTGGCCCTTGGTCTTTTGACTTGCGCTTCGTTCGGGTGCAAAACGGCGGATTCATCGCAGTCCGCTTTGCGCTCGGACGACGGCGACGGCCTCGAAAGCCAAGCGCAAGTGCTGGCGAACGAGTACGACGGAATGTACGGTGAGTTGGCCGCTGCGTGGGTCATGCCCTTCGACGCCGAAGGCCTCGCCTTGGCGGACGCCGCCGGCACTACTAAGACGTCTCCGCTCACTTTCGACAAAGTGAGCAGCAAGCTTGCCTCCGTCGAGTCCCACCTCGCCTTTATCGACCGAGAGCTGGCGAACCCCAAGAGCGAATATCACATGGCACTCAAGGCGAAGAACGTCGACATGGACGACGCGCTCGAGCGCGCTTTAGTCGTGAACTGCGGCAAAGCGAAGGACTACGTCGCGGCGAGCCGCGTCTTGGTGGCGAAGTCGGAAAGCCTCGGCAAGTTCTTCAACAAGGACTTGGCCAACCTCCCCGGGCCGTTGGCGAAAAAAGTCGAGGAGTCGTATCAGCTCGTCGACCTCTGGGACTCGGAGTTGGCAGCGCTCGAGCTCGCCATTCGAGGCAAGGAGGCGCTGCGGGAGGGATCCAGTCAGATCCAAGGCTTCTTCAAGAGCCTAGCAAAATAAGCCCTATTTTTAACGCGGCCAGGCTCTGCCGTCGACGAGACGCAAACTCTCGAGCCCAACCAAGGTCGCGAGATCCGGCGGCACCCTGCCGCCAAACCGCAGATATTGCAAGTTGTTGGCGCCTTGGAGCGGTTCGACGGTCTTGAGATTTTCCGCGTCGCTCAAATCGAGATCTCTGGACTTTTGCAGATTGTCGCCAGCCGTGTAGCAGCTGCACTCGGCGCCCAAGCACACCGCCTTTTTCACCGCCGCCGTGGTTTTGGCGATGTCGACGTCAAGCGGAGCGCCCGACTCCGCGGCGAGGCACGCTTTGACGAAGGCCGTGTCGCGATGCGGCCGCCAGCCCGGATTTTGCAACGCTTTGCCGAGCACCCGCCCGCCGCGCGCCTCGACTGCCGCGATTGGCGCGAAGTCTTGGATTTCATTCCAGCCCGCCGCCAGGAGTTTGAGGTTCGACAGCTCCCGAAGCGGTCCTAGATCCGCGACGAAATTGTCTTCTATGTCGAGCGATTCCAGCGCCTGAAAGCGCGCCAGCGGCGTCAGGTCCGTCAAAAGAGCTTTTTCGAGGTTCAGTTCCTTGACGTCATGCGCCCAAGTCGCCAGTTCGCCGCAGGAGGGGGCGGTCAACTGACGAGCTTCGGCGAAAATCGAGCGGAGCCGAATCCAGGTCGCCTTCGCCGGCCCAGCTTTCGATTGCGACTCGCAGAGCTCCTCGAAAGTCGACAGCGTGCCGCTCGCCGGCGGAGTCTCCGTGGCGCACAGTCGTTCGCCGTTCGCTCTTAGGAACACGTTCGACTCGCTTTCGAGCCAACAGAGATAAGGCGTGACGATGGTAAAAGCGCCCGGATAGAGGTCCGAGCCGCAGGGCGTCGGGCCTCTAGACGTGACGCCGAACTGCCGCCACACTCCGTCCGGCAAGCGACCGAACACCGGTCCGCCGCTGTCCCCTCCGCAGGCATCGCCGCGGCTGTCGCCGATGAACACCTCTTGCGCGGTCGAGAATTTTACGGAAGCTTCCACGACGCGCTTCGTGCCGAGTACTCTCGTGGCATTGTCGGCCACGCCGAAGCCGACGATCGTCGAACCGGCCCCGACCGCGGTCAGGACCTCGAACTCGCCGGACGTCGAGGCCAGGGGCACCGTCGGCAAATCGACCGGAGCAGCCAAGACCAAAAAGGCGAAATCGGCTGAACCCCAGATGTTGCCTTGGTTGGCGTCTGGATGCCTCTCTGCTTTGCTGATCCGGTACTCGCCGTCATAGCGGCCACCTTCCACGCCGCTGCCGACGTAAACCTTCAGCGACGCCACCGGATCCGTGCCGAGGGCGAGGCAATGGGCGGCCGTCACGACGAGCGTCGGAGCGACAAGCGTGCCGCTGCAAAGGACGTGTCCGTATTGAGTTATGGCGACGACGCTTTGCCATTCGCCGGCAGCGGTCGGGTGCGCCCCGGCGCCGACGACGTCGATCCGGCTGACCGCCTGGCTTCTTGGCCCGCATCCCGACGCCATCGCCAAAACCCATGCCGCCACGAGGATAAAAGGCTGTTTGCTCATCCTTTCAAACTAAGGTCAATCACCCGACTCGACAAGGTCCTGCGGGAAATGAAGCGTCATGTAGCAAATGGCGCGGAGATCGCTAAACGCGATGCAATACCCCAAACCATTGTGGCTCAATAGCTACAAGACTATGAGAATTTTTTCCCTGGCTGGCACGGTTATCGCATAGTCGGTTCGCAGCTGCTCTCGAACTAAATCTCTTGGAGGAATCGATATGAGTCGGTGGATTCTCATGACCATGGCACCCCTGTTCTTCGTAACCTCGTTCGCCCATGCCGAACCGATCGAAGTCACGTCTCCCGTTCACAAGGTCTTCGTGCCGCTTGGGTTCGACGACAACGACAACGCCGAGGTGATCCTGCACGGCGACTTTCCGAACTCGTGCTACAAGCTCGGCCCCGCCACGGCGTCGGTCGACGTCGAAAGTCGCAGGGTAACGATCGAGGCCAAGTCCTGGTTCTACGGCGGCACGACGTGTGCGCAGGTCGTCATCCCGTTCATCCAACCGATCAAGTTGGGGCTCGTCCCGGCCGGTCAGTACGAAATCGTCGTAACAAATCGTCCCGAGACCGAGAAATTGCCGCTGACGGTCACGCCGTCGACGACCCGGAGCGCCGATGACTTCCTCTATGCCCCAGTCGACCAAGTCGATTTGGCGAAGGACGCCTCGGGCCAGTATCAGGTGACTTTGGAAGGAACTTATCCTTACACCTTCGTCGGCTGCATGAAGATCATCGAAGTGCGGGCCTTCACGACGCCCGGTGAAGTCGTCGTGGTTCAACCCATTTCGCAGATGTTCACCGACGAGGCCGACTGTGTCGATCAGGCCGCGTCGAAGCACTTTAAGGTCATGCAACCCGTCAACGGCGTGATCGACGCCGCCGAATATGTCGCCCACGTCCGCGCCCTCTCCGGACAATCCGTGAATCGACTCTTCGACTTTCGCTGATTGATTCGCCCACCCGCGACCCTGGCCACCTTTTTCGGGAGGTCGCCAGGGTTCCTCGCGTTCTGGCACGACGCTTGGGCTGGAACGCAGCCTCGCCGTCGTAGATCACCGGATGGCATTCCTCGGCGAAGGCTGATGAAACCTCTCTTTGACTAGCGCCACGAGCTGCCCCTTGGTCAAAGGCTTGCAAGCCTCGACGGAAACGACGCGCTCATGCAGGCCATTGTTCTCTTCTAAGTAGCGGGCGAACTCGTCTTTGGCGATCCCGGAACCTAAAATGGCGATCTGATCGGCGCCCGTCAATGCAGCCTTTACTCGGTCGAAAAAATTGCGAATCTCGTGCTGGCGCCGCTCGTTCAGCCGGCGTTCCGAAGAGTCCGCCGCGCCGAATTGAGGGCGACCACCAAGCTTCGTGCCGCCCGTCGATTTGGTGTGACGTTCGACGTCCGATTCAATTTCCGTGTGTTTGACGTCGCCGTCGTTCAACTCGACCAACTGCGCCGCCCGGTGGTCTAACCATACGCCGATGTTGAGATGCTTACTCATGAAAGTCTCCGTGTTGCAATTCACTCATTTCGTCCAATTAATGGGAAGCAAGTTGAGTGCCGGTGCACCTGCGGCAAAACTCACACCTCCTGATGGCACGCTCCCTGCAGCCTCCTTCCGGCGAGAGCCGACGCCCGTCAAACACCAAGAAGGGAGAGTTCATGTCTGGCCAAAATCCAAAGGACGATGCGCCATTCGACGCGCCTTCCGCGTCGACGAACCAGAAGTCGACCAAGCCTTGGACCGACTTGGAAGCGTTTCTCAAAGAAACGGAAGCGACGCTTCATGAGCTGGGACTGAAAACAAACCAGGCCGCCAACGAGGCTAGCTTGGCGGTGTATTTCGGTTTGAAGGACCTCGAAGACCGCTTGGCGTCGGCTCATCCTCGCCTACTTAGACAGCTCGAGGCCGTGGCCGAGGCGCAGAATGCCGCTCAGCGTCTCGTGGATAGGACCCGCCTCAAATCGCATCTCGGCAAAGCCGAGATGCTGGACGCGGCGCGCGAGACGAGAAACCGGCTGCATGAAATTCAGCGCAAACTCCATGCTCTGGAGCTCTCGGCCGAGGACGAAGCGAGGCACGTCAAGGCTCGGGTCGGCGACGTATTTCGTAGTCTCACCCAGTCCCTCAAGTCGAGGCCGTAAGCGGACTCAATCCTTCGGGTAATCGCGCCGCAAAATACCCTTCGACGCCGTTGCGACCATCCTTCAGCTTCTCGAACTCGAAATCCGTCTCGCGTGACCGTCGTAGAGCACTTTGCCGACGATTGCCAATGTGGCAAGCCCGAGTATTTTCAGGAATAGAGGCAGCATCGCGTCCCCTTTCCAGCCAATGCCCTGACTATCTATCTCATTGAAATCAAACATTAAAGTGCTTGACCTCTCAAGGATAAACGAGACACGTCGATAGCATACTTGAATTAGTCATGCTCTTCTCCCGTCACTTACGAGGCTACTTATGCGAGTCCTGGACCGCGTCGCTCTGATGCTTTCCCTAGCGTTGGCGATCTCCACGATTTTCGCCTGCACGTCGAAACAGGACACCACGAAAGCCGACGCACGCAGCGGCGGCACGTCGGGATCGAAGAGCCTGCCGAACGAAGTACAAGTTTCCGGCACGCTCGTCCTCGATACGACAGGAGTGGCCGACGCCTCGACGGCGCCCGTCGACAAACAAGTCCAACTAGTCGACGGCTCGGGCGTGGTAGTGGCCGAGGGCCGGACGACGCCCACTGGAGCCTTCACGGTGGCGCTTCAAACCACTGATTTGGCGCTGACTGGTGCCGCGGCGGGCGAAACCACCGGATCTCGCCTCGTGTCCGTCCGCTCACTATTCCTCGCCGGCGCCGAGGCCCATGAATCGGCCTTGGGCTTGAACCAACAACTCATCATCGACCCGGCGGCCGTCAGCGTCGACGGAGGCAAGGCGTCACTCGACACCGGAGCCCATACTGCCAAGAAAGTCGGCGCCATCGTCGGCAAAGTCACTTTAGAAAGCGGCGAGGACGCCACCGGCACCGACGTCTACGTCCCGGGCACGACGTTCGTCGCGAAGACCGACGCTACCGGCCACTTTCTCATCGGTTTCCTGCCGGCTGGTAGCTATACGGTGCGCGCGGACCGCGACGGTTACGGCTCGATCGAGTGGACTGAAGTCGCGGTGAAACGCAACGAAACGACCCGCCTCGACGACGTCGTCATGCGCATTGCCACGGGACCCAAGGTCGAGACGTTCGCACTCGAGGACGGCTCCTTGACGACACTCAAGGCCGACGTCAACCTCCGGATCAAGCTCCGCGGCGCGACGAAATTCCGCGTCAGCCAACTTTCCGACTTCCGCGACACCGTCTTCAGGCCTGTCGAAGCGTCGAAAGAGGAGATGTTGATCGCCTTTTTGTTGAGCGGCGGCGACGGCAAGAAGAACGTCTACTTGGAAGCTGCCGACAGCGACGGCCTTTCGGCCAACGGCAGCGTCGAATTGTTGCTCGACACGACGCCGCCGACGGCGCCGGGCTTCGTCCTGCGGTCGACGAGCGCCAAGGACGGCTATGCCAACACGATTAACCCGCTCTTGAAGGTAGATAGTTGCGCGGACGTCGCGAAACTTGCACTGACCTTCACGACGGCGGCCCCTGCACTCGACGACTACACCATCGACTGCGCCGCCGCGCTCGCCACTGGCGTCGCCGTGGCCGTTCCCGCGGGCGACGGCACGAAAACGGCTTATCTGTGGGCTCTGGACGCCGCCAACCAGACGTCCGCGGCCGCGCGCGCGGGTACCGTCGTCTTGGACACCGTCGCGCCGGTCCTCTCGTTGACAGTCAAACCCGA
>JAYWBY010000118.1:0-6558 GCA_043781115.1 Pseudomonadota bacterium | reverse complement strand
AGATCCTCCATACTGTGATCGGCATTAGCCTCTTCGTCGTCGTCTCGGCAGGCGTCGTCGGAATGACCTTCGTTGTCAGCTCGGTGGCGGAGCTCAGTCTTGAGCTCGCTTCGATCACCGCGTTGAAGGAAGAGTCTTTCTCTCTCAGCAGCGAGGTCTTCGACCGGAGCGGCGTCAAAATCGGCGAGTTCGCCGCCGAGCGCCGCTACTTCGTGGCTCTGAAGGAGCTGCCGAAGCACGTCATCCAGGCCTTTCTCAGCGCCGAGGACAAAGACTTCTACACGCACTTGGGGATCAGCCCGAAGGCGATCCTGCGGTCGGCCTTGGCCAACATCCGAGGCAACGGCATCAAGCAAGGCGCCAGCACGATCACCCAGCAGCTGGCGCGCCTCTATTTCCTCGACCAGCAAAAGACCTGGGAGCGGAAATTCAAAGAAGCTGTCTTGGCGGTGGCCATCGAGCGCAAACTCACCAAAGACGAGATCCTCGAGCTCTATCTGAACAAAATCTACTTCGGCAACCGGAGTTACGGCATCGAGTCCGCCGCGCGCAACTATTTCCGGAAGAACGCCGCGGACCTCAGTATCGGAGAGGCGGCGATCCTAGCCGGTTTGCCCAAGAGCCCGACCGCCTACGCTCCGAACAAGCATCCCGAGGCAGCGAGCCGCCGTCAGTTCGTCGTCTTGAAGCGCATGGAAGAGGACGGCTTCCTCTCCAAGGGCGATCCCGAGGCTTGGGCGAAGGCGGTCATCCACGTGTCGGAGCGGCCCGAGGATTTCTCCGGCAAGGCGCCTTACTTCGTCGCCGAAGTGCAGCGCGAATTGGCGCGGAAGTTTGAGTTCGACCGCTTGCCCCAGTACGGTTTGCGAGTCTACACGACCCTCGACTCGGGCCTCCAAAAAGCCGCCGAGAAAAACCTAGCCGCGGCGCTCGAAAGCGCCAAAGAGGAAGCGGTGACGCGCTTCAAGAGAAAGCCGCAGATCCAGGGCGCGCTTTACAGCATTGACCCAGCCAACGGTGCGGTGCTGGCGATGCAGGGCGGAGGGCGTTTCGCCGTGTCGCAATTCAACCGGGCAGAGTCCGCCCGGCGGCGGACCTCCGGCCTCTTCTTGCCCCTTTACGTCAGCTTGGCTTTGGAGCGGGGCTACACCGCCTTGAGCCGGGTCGGCGACGACCCGATCGGCGGCCGGCGGCAAACCGCCCAGTCGGGCGCCCCGACGCTCTATGACGCCGTACTGCAGGGCCTCTACGTCGATTCGACTCCGCTTTACACCGCGCTCGGCAACGGTTCGGTGCTTCAGCACGCGAAGCGGTTGGGACTGAGCTTCGATCACGACGATTTGACAATCGCGCTCGGCTACGGCGAGGCCTCGCCCGCGCAGATGGCGGTCGCTTACGCGGCCTTCGCCAATGGGGGCAAGGTCGTGCATCCGTACGTCGTCGAGCGAGTCGAAGACCTCGCCGGACATGAGCTCTACCGGGCGCGGCATGAGGGCGCGAATGTCGCCATGTCGCCGCAAACCGCTTACATCATGAATCAGATATTGGTCGATTCGGTGGTGTACGGCCAGGCTGACGGCGCCAAGGGTGTCACGCCGCTAGCCGGCGGCGCCTCGGCGGCGACCGACGACCTCCACGACGCCTGGTTCGTCGGCGTACTGCCTAACGTCACGACCGCGATCTGGCTCGGCGCCGAGACGGGCGACGTGCGTTTGGCCGCGACCGAGGCGAAAGCCGCCGACCTGGCGGAAGGGGCGTGGGCGTCCTTCATGCGCGCGGCGCCGCCCCGCATCCTCAGACAAGTGCGTCCTTTGTCACCGCCAGACGGCATGTCGTTCGCGCGCACGGCAAGCCGGTCCTTGCCGTTCGTCGCGGGCACCGAGCCGGGGTCCGAAAACGCGCGTTTTTGAGCCTTTCGTCCGGCGCGGGGCGATCGAAAAGGCGCATCGTAACCCATTGAATTTAAAGCAATATAGCGAATTTTGGTAAAGAAGGGAGCCAGCCGGCCGAATAACTATAGGTCGGAAAGCCAAACTTTTTAGCCATCTCGGGGTGTTGCCCAAACATGATGAAATTCATCACGCTATTTTCCGTGGCGCTGTTTGGAGTGGCTTGCACGGGAGGTGGCTCGACGTCGAGGGTTCAACCCGGCACCGGCACCGCAACGAGCGCCACGAGCACCGATCCGGCGTCAGCGAGTCTGACGTTCCAAGTCGATACGAATAAGGTCGACAGCAATTCGGTCACCGCCTTTCTCGTCGGCTCCATCGACAAATACAAAATGGCGGGGCTTGGCCCCAACGGGTTCGGCTTTTCCGATGTGCCCGACGGATCTTACGATCTGATCGTCACGGGTAGCGCCGTCGCGGTGGCGGGCGCCGCGGCGACCGAACTCGGCAACCGGTATAATGCCATCGCCCTAGCCAAAGGAAAGCCGGTCAACCGCGGAGTTCTGGCGCTCGGCAAGCGAGGCGACATCACAGGAATCGCCAAATTGGCCAGCGGGGGCTCGCCCGAGGGCATTTTGATCGAAATTCCAGGGACGCCCTATTCGGCCAAAGCCGATGCACAGGGCAACTTCGCGTTCGATTCGATTCCAGTTGGCGACCACTCGCTCAAATACTCATTCGAAGGTGCCGCCGATCAGACTGTTCCTTCCGTCATCGTCACGGACGGAGAATCAAAAGCCGTCGCGACGGTGACGTTGAGCATCGCGGGGACGTCGCCGTCCTCTCCAAGCCCCTCCTCTCCGACCCCGTCGAATCCGTCGCCCGGTCCCGCGCCTTCGCCGAATCCTCCTCCTGGCACCTTGTCCGGAGGTTCCATCACGATCGGCGGGGGCGGGATCTATACCACGTCGGACACGGTGACGGTGGCGCTCACCGCCCCTACCGGCGCAACAAAATTCAAAATCAGCGAGACCGCGACGGTGCCGGGTGAGTTTTTGCCTCTAGCCGCTTCGACCACCTATACCTTTACCTCTGACGGCGCGAAGACTCTCTACGTGTTGTTTAGCAATGACACGGCGCAGTCCGCCGTCGTCAGCGCGTCGATCAACGTCGACACCGTCCCGCCTACCGCGGTAACCGTTTCGGTGGGCGGCGGCACGAACCTCACCAACCTCGTAACTCCTGTCTTGGCGATCCATGCGACGTCAGGACTCTACATGCGCGTCGCCTTGAGTTCGGCCGCGCTCGATGCCGCGGCTTGGTTCAACTACGGATCAACTTATACCGGGCTCTCGCTCGACGGCACGCAACCGGACGGCGTGCGCCAGGTTTGGTACCAATTTAAAGACGCGGCGGGCAATGCGACGACGTCGGCCTTCACTCCCGTGACGCTGGTGCGAACCGGGCCTTCGATGACGAGCATGGTCATCACCGGCGGCCTGACATTGACGAAATTCGGTACTTTGCCGCTGTCAATCGTCCCGAACGCCGCGGCCTTTTCGGCGCCGACCGGTTTCGAGTACAGCTGTGACGCCACAACCTATCGCCTCTTGACCTATGCGGCAGCACTGACGGTCGATACCGTCGATAGCTCGGCGGGATGCGTTACAAGTGACGGCGCGAAGACGATTACCGCGCGCTTGGTCGACGTCTTCGGGAACAAGGGCCCCACGTCTTTCGTGAACTTTACGTTCGACACCACGCCGCCGGTCTTGCCTGTGCTCGACCCCATGGCACTTTACACCAATCTCGCCACCATCACGGTTTCTGGCACGACCGATGCCGGTGCGGCGATCAACATCACCGGCGGGTCAGCCGTCGCCAACACCACGGCCAACGGAGCGGGCGTCTTTTCAGTATCCGTTTCGTTGACCGCAAACGCGGCCAACGACCTGGTCGTGAAAGCGACGGATGCCGCCACCAACTTCAGTACTACGCCAGTGACCGTCACTCGAGACAGCATCGCCCCGGTCATCTCCGCAATAACCGTCGAGTTGACCAGCGAAACGGCGCTGATCAAATGGACGACGAACGAACCTGCCGATTCGGCCATCGACTACGGCACGACGACCGCGTACGGATTGACGGTCACCGACTCGACGCCAGTCACCAACCACTCGTTGACGATCATCGCTTTGGCCAACGACACGACCTTTCACTTCAAAGTGAAGTCAGCGGACCGGGCGACGAATCTTGCCCAAAGCGCCGACGACAATTTCCGGACGTTCCTCGATGCTTCGTCGTCCATCACGACGAACACGACCTGGTCCTCGCTGACGACCAGCTACTACGTCAGCGGCAACTTCAGGATCAACCCGGGCATTACCTTGACCATCAAGCCCGGCGTCAAGGTGGTGGCCGCGCCAGGCACCGTCGTCCTCGTCGAAGGAACTCTCGTCGCGCGCGGGACGCCGGCGTCGAGGATCACCTTTACGTCGATGAAGGTGCCGCCGAGTCCCGGCGATTGGGATTCCATAGCCTTCCCTTCGGATTGCACGGGCGCGACCTTCGACGGGTCTTACAACTACCTCAACAAGAGCATCTTGGAAAACGTCGACATCGAATATGCCGGCACCACGACGGCCTCGGTCGTCGGTCAAGGCTGCTCCCTCGCGATTTTCAACTCGACCATCAAACGGTCAGGGTCAGCCGGCGTCAGTTGGGACGCTGGCACGGCTCCGTCGAGCGGTACGTTAGTCGTCCGCGATTCGACGGTGTCAAACAACGTCGGCAACGGCTTCTCGTTGATAAACACGGACGTCACGGCCGTCAGTCACTACGAACTATCCAACAACCGGATTACGGCGAACGGGGCCTGGGGCATCAAGTCCACCAAAGGGATGGCGCAAACCTACAATCAGAACGTCATCGCCGGCAACGGTTCGGGCGGCATTTTCGCCGGCGACAACGCCATGACCGCCAACAATAACGTCATCGCTTCGAACGGCGTCGGCGTCAAGTTTGCGTACGAGGGCGATGCAGCCGGCGCCGGGTCTTATAGCATGGCGAACGACGCTTTGGTCTTGAACTCCGCCGGCCAAGGCGTCGCCATTCAGGACGCGAACGACGTCGCGCAGAGCCAAACGATCACTCTTACGAACAGCTTGGTTTTCGGCAATATCGCCGCCGGCCTCGGGGCGGGCGCTATCAGCACGTCCCAAGGCACAGCCTCGGGCATCGTGCCCTACACCGGGACGAAGTTGAACTTCACGTCCAGCAACGTTTTCGGGAATTCTTCGACGTACGCGATGACCGCGACGGTGAAGAACAATTTGGCGGCGACGGACGTGACGGCCACTTACGATTGGTGGGGCTCGTCGACTGACCTTTCTATTCAAGCGAAAATTTACGACTTCACGAAGAACAGCGCCGACAACTTGGTCAACTATAGACCCTTCAGGGTGGGCGCGAACACCTTGGTGCCGATAGCTCCGCCCACGAGCCTTGCGGTCGCCTCGACGGTCACGGGTCAGGCGCAACTGAGCTGGAAACTCAACTCGGAAAGCGATTGGAGCGGAAACTACATCTATTACGGTCTGCAGTCGGGCTATCCTTACACTGGCGTCGGCGCCGTGGAAGGTAGCTCGCGGGTCGATGCCGAAGCGGACCCGGTGACTTGCTCGGTGAACGCCGGCACTTCGACGAGAACTTGCACCCTGACCGGGCTGACGTCGGGATCCGACTATTTCTTTTCAGTCACCAGCTACGACGACGGCAGCGACGTCGCCGCCTATGCTTTGGATCAGGCACTAGACATCGACACGACGACGAGCTTCTTGCGCTTCCCCGGCCACGGTTTTGCCAACGGGCAACGCGGCGTGCTCTCCGTTTCGACGGGAGGGGCGCTGCCGGCGGCGTTCAACCAGGCCACCAACTACTTCGTGGTCAATTCCCAGCCCGATTCCTTCCAGTTGGCGGCGACTTCCGGCGGTGCGTTCATCGCCGTACCCGCCAAAGGCTCGTTGACGCTGAAATTCAATCCGAACCAAGTGGCGATCTTGGCCACCGCCGTCAACACCGGCACCGGCGCGGTCACCGCGGCGTCGCACGGCCTATTGGACGGACAACGGGGGAGATTCTCGGTCCCGGGAGGCGGCACGATGCCCACGGGCCTGACGGCGGGAACAAATTATTTCATCAAATACGTCGACGCCAACACGTTCAAACTAGCGACGACTTACGGCGGCGCCACGGTCGCGATTACCGGCGCGGGCTCGGGGAACATGGTCTTCACGCCCAATCAGCCCTTGGGTGCGGGTCGCCTGCCGCCCTTGTCCTTCAACACGACCACCTCGGTCTCCTCCGGTGTCTTCACTAGCGCCGCCTATCCGTTGCCCAATCAGCAGCGAGGTCGCCTGACGCCCCTCGACGCCGTCAGTCAATTGCCGGCGGGCCTCCTCCAAGCCAACGACTACTTTTTGCAACCAATCGACGCCAACACGTTCAAACTCTCGGCGGCCCGCGGCGGCGCGGTCGTCACCTATGTGCCGAACTTCACCTTTACCCCGTCTGCCATCGCCATCGGCACGGGGACCTTCAGCTACAGCCAGAATGCGCTGGAAAACGGCACGAAAGGCCGTTTCACGACGACCGGCGTCTTGCCCACCGG
>JAYWBY010000117.1:0-2305 GCA_043781115.1 Pseudomonadota bacterium | reverse complement strand
TACCTAGCTTCGATATCTTCCAACGTCGAACCTAAGGTGACTTGTCCCGGCCCAGCTTCGGTCACGTCCTTGCCAATCCAATGCGCGATCTTGGCGAGCGCGGCTTGCTTCTCCGCGTCGGCCAACAAGAAGACCGACGACCCGTGATTGCCGCCAGCCACGAAATAGCGATACGAATCCGCTGCCGGATTCAAATTCGGCGTGAACGCCCCCGCACTCCACGGATCCAGCTCCCCATAAACAAACATGATCTTTTCGCTCTCGGTGTCGACCCAATTCTTCACGTCGTACATGGCGGCGTTGGAATAACTGATCGGCAAACCATGCGGCGTGTAGTGATCCAAAGTGTAAGTGTCGGCGTGTTGGAGAAGGTCGCCGATGACCTGAAGGTTGGCGCCGGGGCCGCCCAGTTGGGTGGCGGCTTGATAGTAGTAAGGAACGAAGCCGGCCATGCCTTCGTCGCTGTAACCGTCTTGGACGCCGTTGACGGCGCTCAAGTAGGTCTTCAGCGCACCGGCGGGAGCGTCGGGGGCGGGAATGGCGTCACAACCGACGTCGGCGGCGTGCGGGTCTTGGTATTGGAAGAAGGCGAACGGCAACTCGATGACGGCGTGCTCGAAGGCGACGTCGGCGCTGCCGAGTTGGTCGTAGGTTCCGCCGACGTCGTTCATGACTTCCGAGCGGCGGGTTAGGAGGGTGCGCTGCAGCGCAATGAGTCTGGCGCGGCAGGCGGCATAAGCTTCGCCGCCGTCGTTGTCGACGAAGTCGACGAAGCGGCGGTCGTCGGTGGAGAAGGAAAGCGGGGCGACCAACGCGAGCGTGCCGTCGAGATCTTGCGGGTAAAAGCGGCGGTGATAGACGGACGTCATGCCGCCTTTCGAAGCTCCCGTATTCAGCCATTTCGCGGCATAAATCTGCTTGAAGGCGACGGTGACCCGGTGGAAATCGGCGGCCGACTGCACGATGTCGAGGTTCGACCAGTCGTGGTCGGTGGGCATCGAGTCTTGGAAGTAGCGGTGCTCGACTTGGATCTGGTTCATGCCGAAGTTTTGCGCGATGCCGGAGAGGCGGACGCCGAAGATCGCGTAGCCACTCGTCTGGAGGAGCATGGGCTCCGTTTCCGAGCGGTGGAGTAGCACGAGTTTTTGGGTGAAGTGCGCGCCGCCGTCGACGAAATGATTTTCCGCTTGGTCGAAGGCCATGTCGAAGCGGCGGTAGCCGGCCGGCGTGCCAGCGGTCGGGTCGGTGACTTCCGTGAAGGTCAGGCCAGGGATGCAAGCGAGCTTGGCAACGATGTCCGTCGCGGCGCCGATGCAGCCGTTCTGACTTTCCGCGGTGACCGACGAAGCGTCGATTGACCTGCCGCAGGCTGAGCTACCGAATACGACGGCCGAGTACAGCACGGCCCTGGATAGCGCTGTCGAGAATAGACCCTGACGCATGCGAAGCTCCTTACCTTGTATCTGCCGCAACGTTGCTAATTGTAAGAATCGCCCCAGTCCTATCAAACCCAACGGTTTCATGCCAGTGCGCCAGTACGACGTCACGCGCCTGTTGCTAACAGGTTGATTTAATGGAATATAAATTTCTCGGGAGCTATTGGAAATTTTTAAAACAGCGTAAGGATTCTTTAAGTATTTGATATAATTGAAAAAATTGCGGCTCGCACAACTCACTCGCGTTTGACTGGCTGGCCAGTTACCGTAAGTCCATAAGATTCGCGTTCACAATCGACAGAGGGGGCAACTATGCGTCGCATGGGTTTGGTTCTGTTGGCCTGGGGTTCACTGGCAGCTGCGGCGCATGCCGCTCCGTTTCATGAGACGTTCATGCCTGAGAACAGTCTGTTTCTCCAGGACAACCTCGAAAGCATGACGACCGTCACCCAGACCGACTTCGACGCCGTGATCGATCGCGCCAACGGCATCTTCGGCCCGATCGTCACTGCCTTCGGCGGCAACCTCACCATCCAACACCTTTGGACGGACGCTACGGTCAACGCCAATGCCTCCCAAACGGGCACGACCTGGAACGTCAACATGTACGGTGGCCTGGCCCGTCGTCCTGAAGTCACGGTCGACGGCTTTGCCCTCGTCCTCTGCCACGAAATTGGTCACCACCTCGGTGGTTTCCCCTTCGTCTCTGCTTGGGCGGCCGACGAAGGCCAAGCCGACTACTTCGCCACCCATGCCTGCCCGAGCCTAATCTGGGGCATGGACGTCAACGGTAACGCCGCGGCCCGCGCCACGGTCGCCGCGATCCCGAAGGCATCCTTAACACGTAAAACGAGAAAATCCTTTTTCTG
>JAYWBY010000116.1:0-6573 GCA_043781115.1 Pseudomonadota bacterium | reverse complement strand
GCCGCCCTTGCCGACCGTTTGGTTCTGTTGAGAGTCGGAGTACGTGCCCTTCAGCAACCCCACCGAATCACGCGTAAAGAACTGGTAGCCCATGATCTTTGGGCCACCCGAGGCCGGCTTGCCGCCGCCACCGCCTCCCCCGCCGCCGTCCCCATCCTCTTCTTCTTGAGGCTCTTGCACGGTCACGCCGGCGCCCGCAGTCCGGCAACCGGCCAGGAGGTGAACCCCAGCCGCGACGAAGACGGCCAGACGGGCCCGCCGGTACTTCCCGGGACGATCAAGCATTTTTTAACGATATTTTAAAATCCCCGCCGGCGCAAGCGGGCGAGGAATGTGGGAACGGCCTGAGGTCAGCGGCCGCGCTTTTCCTGATTGCGGACGTACTCGAGGAAGGCCGCTTTGTCTTCCATCCAATTATTGTTTGGCGGAGTGTTGCGGCGGGGTTGGTTCGGTCCTGGGCGACCGCGCGGACCACCATTTTGGGGGTTGTTGCCGCCACCCTGATTGCGGTTGAACCCGCGGTTATTTCCGCCTCCACCGGGCTGAGACTGGCCTTGATTCGACCGCATGGCGGCCTTGCGTTCGATGATTTCCCAGGCGCGGAGCGTGACACTCTCGGACAGCAGTTCTTGGACGAGGGCTTCGACGGCGACGCCCTCCTCATGGGCCAAATCGGCCAACTTGCTCTTGAGCGACGCGGTCACGCGAACGGTCAAGGGTCCAGCGTCTTGGGCCTCGCAACGGGGGCGATGGCCTGGCCTGAGGTTGCCGGCGCACTCGGCGTCGGCGAGATCCTGGGCGGCGAGATCCTGGACGACGCTTTCCGGGGCATCTTGGACTGAGTCGGTCATAGAGTTGGAGCTTTCAAATTGGGAGCGAAGAATCATTTAGGGGCGCGTCGGCAGATGCTGCCATTCGGTGTCGACCAGACCGTAGTCCGTGAAGAACTCATCTGCCTTAGTAGCCAAGAGCAAGTCAAGACCAAAGTTGTAAATACCCTGCTTAATCCTTGAGAAATCCAGGAAAACGCCGAGGTCGCCGGCAATGTCCTCGAGCCACGGCCAATGCTCTTGCTGCTGCTTCGAAACGAAGTCGGCGGCCTGAATCAGAAACGGCGGCGGCACCTCGCGTCGCGCCTTTTCGTCGACGCGAACTTGCACGAGGAAGGCGCCGTCGGGGCTCGACCCGCGGGCCCGGAAGACGTCGGTCGACGCCGCCTTCGGCCCCTTCTCGACGACAAGTGCCGCGTCCTTCGCCGGCAGCGGCGCCAGATTCGACTCGACCTTCCAGCCGCGGCCGGGCGGAAACTTCAGCGCGTAGGCCAAACCGCTCCCCGGAGACAAATATTTGGACGGGTCGAAGACGAATTCGATGACCGTCGGGATGACGAAACGGTTGCGGTAGAATACCAACTCGCTGAAGAGGTGCAGCTTGAACACCGACAGAAAAGTCGTGTACTTGACCCCGACGGCGACGATCGTGCGCACCGGCCCCGCCTGCCAGCTCTCGATGCTCGACGTGAAATCCTTGTCCTGAAACGTCAGATCCGGCATGAAAAAGGGCGTTTTCAGCGGCATCAAGAACTTCGACGACTGGATGACCGAGGCCTCGTGCCCCTCGTGCTTTAGGGCCACTTCGCCAAGCAGCACGGGGTTCGAGTCTTGGAATTTGTACCGGTAAAGCTCGGTGTTGATCTCGCCCTTTTTCTCGTCGAAAACGACGGCCCCCTTGCCGGACCAGGCCGGCGGGTCGACCTTCAAACTTTGGACGAGGACGAAGCCGAGGCGGCTCCCGCCCTTGCAAAAACCTACCTTCCACGAGCCATAGGCGGTCTTCGCCATGGCGTCCGGAACATTGGCGTCGGTGAAGTCGTCGCCGAGATCCAGGCCGTCGACCACGAGCTCGTCGTTGGCGTCGATCCAACCGTCGTCGGTGCCCTTCGTGAACGGTAAGCCTCCCGAAAGCACGTAGTCGCCCTTGGCGTTCACTTCCTCGACCTGCAGCGGAATCTTCGCCCAAGCGCCGCCGCGCCAGACCCAAGCGACGAAGCTCTTCACCCGGTAGGCGCCGGCGACCTTCGGGCCCTTGATGACGATTGGATAGCGAAACGCCACGCGCGGCCCGGCGCAAGTCGCGGCGCGCGCCGAAGCGCCCGCCACGCTGGCGAACACGACCGCCGCAAGCGCGAGCCGGACCCTAGTAACGGTTTTCCAGCTCACGAACTTCCTTGGCGATGCCGGTGGTCACGACGTCCGGCCCGGCGGCGGTCACCAGGACGTCGTCTTCGATGCGCACGCCGATGCCGCGGAACGCCGCTGGCACCGTTTCGTCGCTGGGGTCGAAGTAGAGGCCCGGTTCGACGCTGAAATACATGCCCGTTTCGAGCCGCACCGGCTTGCCTCCTTCTTGATAGACGCCGACGTCGTGGACGTCCATGCCGATCCAGTGACTCGTGCCGTGCGGGTAGTAACGTTTCTGTTCGCCCTTGGCGATGATCTCGTCGCGGCTGCCCTTCATGAGTTTCAGCGCCAAGAGGCCGTCGACGAGCTTCGCCGTCGCTTCGTCGTGGATCTGTGGCAGACTCGAACCGACCGTCGCCTTGGCGATCGCCGCCTTCTGCGAGGCGAGGACGATCTCATAGATCGCCTTTTGCTCGGGGCTGAACGCTTTGCCGATGGGGAAAGTCCGCGTCACGTCGGACGCGTAGCATTGGACTTCCGAGCCGGCGTCGATCAGGAGTAAGTCTCCCTCCTTCAGCGGCATATTGTTGTCCCGGTAGTGGAGGACGCAAGCGTTGCCGCCGCCCGCCACGATCGAACCATAAGCTTCGCGCTCGCCGCCGTGGCTCAAGAATTCGCCGAGGATCAGTCCATGAACGTCGCGCTCGCTCATGCCTGGGCGCACGGTCTGGTAGACTTTCGCGTAGGTCTTACGTGTCGCGGACGCCGCGGCGCGCATCCGCTCGATTTCCTCGGGGCCCTTGCGGAGCCGAAGTTTCCCGGCGACATAAAGTCCGTCGTGCAGCGGGATCTTGCAGGAGAGGTTCTTCTTGCCGAAGCGGCTCTTGTGGACGGCCAGCGCTTGGATGATCTCACGGTCGTACTCGGGGCTCTGCCCCAGCGTGCAATGAAGCGCGTTGGCCTCGCCGAGGAGGTCGGGGAGCTTTTCCCAAAGGGTCGAAAAAGGGAACGCCTGGTCGATCTTGAGCTTCCGCTTGGCTTCGGCGACCCCGAGCCGGCGACCGTCCCAAAGTTCGCGCTCGGGATCCTTGTCGCGCAGGAAGAGGACGTGGCGTTCGCCCGCGGGCTTGAACGGCAGGACGAGCAACGCCGCCTCGGGCTCTTCGAAGCCGGTCATGTAATAAAAGAAGCTGTCTTGGCGCCATGGATGCTCGACCGAGCTGTTGCGGTAAGCCATCGGCTGGGCCATGACGAGGAGAGCGCCACCTTGCAACGCTTCGCCAGCGCGCGCCAGCCGCGCGCCGTAATCAATCGGGGTGAGGTTCATGAAAAATCCTGCGAGTTTCGGGCCGTTTACTTCGCCGGCCCGTGCTGCTATCCTATGGCAATGATCCCAATAAGGACAAGAGCTTACGCTTTCGTCAATTGAAACAACGTCTTCCCGCGAGGTTCAGAGATGCGCCGCTGGATAGCTTTTAGCCTTTACGCTCTGACTTCGACGGCAACTCTCGCGGCTGTTTCCGACAGCGGGGTCGTTACTCTCGCCATCGAAGCCGACCCGCGCACCCTCGACCCGCGCTACGCCGTCGACGCCAACAGCCAGTACATCGAGAACTTGCTCCACTGCTCGCTCGTCGGCTTCGACAAAGACGGCCGCACGATCGCCGATCTGGCGAAGAGTTGGTCGTGGGTGGACGCCAAGACTTTGTCAGTGACGTTGAACGCGGCGGCGAAATTCAGCGACGGCACGGCCGTCACCGCCGACGACGTGCGCGCCACTTACATGTTCTTCAAGGACGACAAGATCGCCAACCCGTCGCCGCGCAAAGGCGCCTTCGCCAACGTCAAGAACGTCACCGCGAAGGACCCCGCTACCGTAATCTTCGAGCTCACCGAGCCGGATTCTACCTTCGTCTTGAACCTCGTCGTCGGCGTCCTCCCGGCCAAGTTCGCCACCAAGGACATGCTGACCGACAAGGACCAAGTCCCCGGTTGCGGCCCTTTTCAGCTGAAATCCGTGTCTCCGAGCGGCCTCGAGTTCGCGGTCAATCCGGCCTATAGCCTCGGAGCCAAGCCTAAGGTCAAAGGCGTCTTGATCAAAGTCGTGAAGGACGAGAATACGCGTTACGCCAAACTCCAAGCCGGCGAGCTCGACCTCGTGCAGAACCTCCTGAACCGGGACAAGCTCACCGACATCTCGAAGAGCAACCCGGCGCTCGCGGTCGTCAAACGCGCCGGCCTCAACACGACCTATCTCGGCTTCAACATGCGAGACAAGACGGTCGGCAACGTCCTCGTCCGCCAAGCCATTGCCCACGCCATCGACAAACAAAAAATCATCAAGTACGTGCTGAACGGCATGGCCGTCCCCGCCGACACGCTGATCACGCCGACCGACCCCTTCCACTCGAAGACCGTGCACGCTCCGGAGTACGACGTCGAGAAGGCGAAGACCCTCCTCGACCAGGCCGGTTTCAAAGCGGACGGCAAGAAGCCGCGTCTGACCGTTTCCTACAAGACGACGACCGACTTGACGCGCGTCGCCGTCGCCAAGGCGATCGCCAGCGACTTGAAGAAGGTCGGCATCGACGTCAACGTGGAAACGCTGGAATGGGGCCGTTTCAAGGCCGACGTCGAAGCCGGCAAGGTGCAGATGTGGAGCTTGTCGTGGATCGGCTTCAAGGATCCAGACATTTACCGTTTTGCCTTCGCGACGGAAAGCTTCCCGCCGAACGGCGGCAACCGCGGCTGGTACTCGAACCCCGAGCTCGACAAGCTCCTGTCGGCTGCCCGCGCCGAGACCGACTTCGCCAAGCGCGCCGCATCGTACGAGAAAGTGCAGCAGCTTGTCGCCACGGAACAACCTTACGTCTTCCTCTGGCACGAAGAGATCTTCGCCGTCGTGAACAAGAAGGTGTCGGGCTTCGAAGTCTATGCCGACGGACGCTACGGCGCCCTCGCCACGGTCGAGAAGAAGTGAATTGCTGACCTTCGTCCTCAAGCGTCTGCTCGCGCTGATACCCGTCGGTCTGGGCGTCGTCTTCATCGTGTCCGCCTTGATCCACGCCGTCCCGGGCGATCCCGCCGACTCGATCTTAGGCCCCTACGCGACCGCGGAAGAAAAGCTGCAGCTGAAGAAGGACCTCGGCCTGGATCAGCCGTTTTTGCAGGAAATCCTGGGTTATTACACCAAGATCGCGCATGGCGATCTCGGCAAGTCGCTGCTCTACCGGAAACCCGTTACCGAGCTGATCGCCAGCCGGATTCAGCCTACGGCTGAACTCGCCGCTTGTGCAATGGTCGTGGCGCTGCTGATCAGCCTGCCGCTCGGCATCATCAGCGCCGTCAAGGCCGGCAAGGCCCTCGACTACGGCGCGATGACGTTCGCGATGACCGGGATCGCCATCCCGAACTTCTGGCTCGGGCCGATGCTAGTCCTCCTGTTCGCGGTGAAGCTCGAATGGCTACCAGTCTCCGAGCGCGGCGATTTCAGATCTTATATTTTGCCGTCGGTCACCCTCGGCATCGCGCTCGCCGCAATTCTCAGCCGGATGACGCGCAACTCGATGCTCGAAAATCTGAAGGAAGACTACGTCCGCACGGCGCGCGCCAAGGGCAACCGCGAAACGGTCGTCGTTATGAAGCACGTGCTTAGAAACGCCGCTTTGCCGCTGATCACCGTCGTCGGCCTGCAGTTCGGCGTGCTCCTCACCGGCGCGATCATTACGGAGCGCGTTTTCGACTGGCCGGGACTCGGTTCGCTCATTCTAGAGGGCATCAACAACCGCGACTACCCGGTCGTGCAGGGTTGCGTCCTGGTTTTCTCGTTCACTTATCTGGTCGTTAATTTGCTAACGGACTTGTCGTATGCCGTCGTCGATCCTCGCATCAAAGCCGACCGCTAGCCGCTCCCCCGGCTGGGAACTGGTCCACCGCCTCAAGCGCAACCCGCGCGTGTGGTTCGGCTTGACCGTGGTGACGCTGTTCGTGCTGTCTGCGGCACTCGCTCCTTGGCTCGCGCCCACGGCGCCGGACGACATGGACATCGCCCTGCGCCTCCTGCCACCGAGTTCCACCGACTGGTTCGGCCGCGACTTGAACGGCGGCAGCGTTTTGACCGCGATGCTTTACGGCGCGCGCAGTTCACTCTACATTTCGTTCGTGACGGTCTTCTTGTCGGTGACATTAGGCACGACGATCGGTTTGGCCGCCGGCTTTAAGCGCGGCGCCATCGACCAGTTGCTGATGCGCACCGTCGACCTGTTGATGGCTTTTCCCGGCACTTTGCTGGCAATGTCGCTCGCGGCGATCTTGGGCCCGAGCCTCAACAACGTCGTGTTTGCGATCGCCGCGACGGGTTGGACGAGCTCCGCGCGGCTCGTTCGAGGCCAAA
>JAYWBY010000115.1:0-2310 GCA_043781115.1 Pseudomonadota bacterium | reverse complement strand
GCTCGAGCACAAATCCCAGCATAAGTAGGCCGAGGACTTCCAGGCTGAAGTAGTGCCGCGATTCGAACTGCAACATTGGGTAGGTAGTTAAGAAAGCGATCCACACGGCAAAGAGAAATCCCGTCCGTCGATCGCGACCGCATACTAAGATTAATGAAAGCAGTGCTAAGAAAATGGACGGTATGCCATGGAAGGGAAGGAACCAACGTCGCCGTTGCAGCAAAAAACGTCCTAAGTAACTCTTCGGTTCTCCCGATAGATGAAGCTGAGCCGGCGAGAAAGGCAGGTCCAGGACTCCAATCGCCGATGCCCCGGCACGCGTCAACAGGTCGGCCGGAAACGTCAGGGCTAGCTCCTTCAATACTTCTAGCCCCGAGTGAAAATACTCCTTGGATTCTAGGAGTGGTGGCGACGGCAGGAGTTCCACACGTTGCCCATGTTCTCCGAAGGCCAGCGAAGTGTCCGTGTCTTTGCACCGTTGTAACCAAGTATAGGGGGCGCCTTCGACTTGAAGGTATCTATCGAATTCCGGCGCCAGTCCAAGATGGACGACGTGCGGCAAATTGTTGCCTGACGACTCTGGTTCGAGGATGGGCCTTGCCAGCGGCACAACTCCAAGCAAGAAAAAAACAAGCACCGCGAGTCCATTAACGATGTGGCGAACACCGCCAGTACCGCTAACGAAAATAAACGATACCGCCACTAGCTCGATGTACATTAGTAAATCGCTTCGAAAGCCCAGCCCTACGCCTAAGAACAGCCCTGTTAGATAGGCAATGATCAATCGTTCCGCAATTCCCAAAGACTTCTTCGAAGCATAGGCGACAGCGAAGCAGGCGCCGAGCAAGAATGGCGTTTTTGAGTAGTCTCTGATGTTCGGCAGAAACTCGAGCTGGTACTGAGAAGTGGCGAAAAAGAATACGATAGCCAGGGACGTCGGCCGAGACGTGAACACGCGCGCCAATCCGAAAACAAATACGCTGCTAAGCGCAAAGAGAACATAACGTAGAAAATCCAAACTACTCCACGTCACGCCAACGACGCGCCAGATTAGTCCGGCGCCAAAAATCAGGTATTGAGTAGCCGACTGGGCACCAGTCTCCGAGATCTCAATGGCCTCCACGTCGGCATCGCAGTTGTACGAGCCAGATCGTTCAGTCAAGAATAACTTCAGTGCCTCTGAAGACTTTGCGACGTCGACGTTCGTATATCCATGACCGCAGGCATACATTACCGCGGGCGCGTACCAGTCTTGATAAAAATGCCCACCTTCCGGGTCACGATAGTGTCTCTCCATTGCGGCACAAATCGCGCCGATGGCAACGAGCAGGATCAACCAGCGATCAATCCTGCCAGGCCAGACATTTGCGAGCACTTTGGGGATCGACCGCTCGAAACTATTCAAACATGATACCGGCTGAAATACACCGTCCTCTTATCCGCCCGCATCCACTCAATTGCTTTATCCAGCCCATCCTCCAGCGTCACCTTCGCCTTCCATCCCGTCGCCGCCATCAACTGTGACGAGTCCGCCAACAACCGATTGACTTCGCTCTGAGCCGGACGCATGCGCTGTTCGTCCTTCTTGACGCTCGATTTGACGCCCACCTTGGTCTCGATGACTTTCACCAAGTCCCCAATCGAAATTTCCCGCCCGGAGCCGGCATTGAACGTTTTACCAAGCACCTTGTCGTCGGCCGCCGTCGCCACCGCCAGGAACGCATCGACGGTGTTGGTGACGTAGTTGAAATCGCGCGTCGGATCCAGAGCGCCGAGCTTGACCTCTCCCGAGCGCAAAAGCTGAGAAATGATCGTTGGGATAACCGCTCGGTCGCTCTGCCTCGGGCCAAACGTATTGAACGGCCTGAGTGTCACTGCCGGCAATTGGAACGATCGATGGAACGACTCGACCGCCATGTCCGCACCGATCTTGCTTGCCGAGTAAGGTGACTGACCCTGCAACGGGTGGGCTTCAGTGATGGGCACGAAGCGCGCCGACCCGTAGACTTCGCTGGTCGACGTGTGGATGAAGCGTCCGGCCTTGGCGCGCAACGCCGCCGTCGCGACGTTGAGCGTACCGAGGGCGTTAGTCTCGAAGTAACTCTGAGGCGCAGCATAGGAATAGGGGATTGCGATTAGCGAGGCCAAGTGAAAGACAGTGTCATGCCCCTCGATTTCCTTCTCCATCATGAACGGATCGCGAACATCTCCTAAGACGAGGCGAAGATTCTTAGGACTGCGACTGGCGCTTTCGTCGAGCCAACCATAGCTGCCCATCGAGTTATAGTAGCAAAGCGCCATTACCTCATG
>JAYWBY010000114.1:0-2312 GCA_043781115.1 Pseudomonadota bacterium | reverse complement strand
TCACCCGCAGCGAAACCGACGTCGACCGCGACGTCATCGACCGCGCCACCGAGTTGAAGGTGATCGCTTGCGCCGCTGTCGGCGTCGGCAACATCGACATCGACTTGGCGACCGAGCGCGGCATCTTGGTCATCAACTGCCCGGGGAAGAACACGAACTCCGCCGCCGAGCTGACGATGTCGCTGCTCTTGGCGATGTTCCGCAACGTTCCGCAAGCTCATCAAACGATGAAGACCGGCGGCTGGGATCGCCATCGGTTCGCCGGCCGCGAGCTCCGCGGCAAGCGCATCGGCATCGTGGGCTTGGGCAACGTCGGCCACCGCGTCGCCAAGTTTGCCCGTGGCTTCGACATGGAAGTCTTCGCCTACGATCCGTATATCGCCCCTGCCGTCTTCGAGCGCAATCAGGCCCGGCCGATGGCGACGCTCGCCGAGCTGGCTGCGACGGTCGACATTTTGACCGTGCACGTGCCGCTCAACAAAGAAACGAAGAACATGGTCGACGGCAAGATCCTCGACACTCTTCCCGACGGCTCGTACGTCGTCAACGCGGCGCGTGGCGGCATCATCAACGAGAAGGAGCTAGCGAAGCGGCTTACCTCCGGCAAAATTGCCGGGGCCGGCATCGACACGTGGGAAACGGAGCCGAAGGCGCTTCCCGAGCTCTTGAACCATCCAAACGTGTGGTGCACGCCGCACATTGGGGCCTCGACCCTGGAAGCCCAAATCGCCATCGGCGAGACGATTCTCGCCCAGGTCGAGAAGGCCGTCGACGGCGGCGTCGTCGACCATCCGGTGAACCTGCCGCAGGTCGCCGTGATTGACAACCCGCTGCTGAAGGCATACGCCGTCTTGGCCGAGAAGCTCGGCTCGGCCATCGGGCAGATCCTCGACTTCAACCCCCAGAGCTTCGCGATCAGCTACCGCGGCGACTTGGCGACGCTCGACCATTCGATCGTGCGTTTGGCTTTGATGAAAGGCTATGCGGCGCAAGTGGTCGACGGTTACGTCTCGTTCGTCAACGTCGAGTCGCACTTCGGCAACCTAGGGTTGTCGATCGCGGAGTCGGCGGACCCGGGCTTCCAAAGCTATAAATCGGCGCTGAAAGTGCGGGTCACGGGTCCGGAAGGCAAGGAGCTGACCATCGGCGGCGTCGTCTTCGACGATCGCTACATCCGGATTTCGCTCTTGAACGACTTTTACTTCGAGCTTGAGCCTGTCGGCGAACTGGTGATGGTCGAGAACAACGACCGGCCGGGCGTCATCGGCGACGTCGGCCATTTCTTGGCAGGGCGCGGCATCAACATCGATAGCTTCACACTGAGCCGGAACCGGAAGGGTGGGCGAGCGATGGCTTTGATTCGGGTCGACTCGGCATTGGCGGATGATGCGTTGGCGGGGATGCGGAAAATTGCGAACGTGTTGAAAGTGAATACCGCTTCGCTTTGACATGACCGGCCGTTCTGTTTTTCAGAGATTCCTTTCTTCTTTGAAAAATGAGGGGCGTGGGCTTGCGATGCAGCAACGAGCAGATCCGCGGCGGCTGAGCGGGGTCAAATAAAAGAATCTCTGAAGAAGGAACGGCCAGCCGGAGGTTTAATAATCGGCCGGAGGCTCGGAGATGAGCGAGAGTTGGTCGCGAAGATCAGCTAGCTGCTCTTGCCAATAGCGGGGGGTGCCGAATTGGGGAAAGGCTCGCGGGAAGGCTGGATCCTTCCACCGTCTTCCAATCCAGGCGCTGAAGTGGATGAAACGCAGCGCTCTTAACGGCTCGATCAGCCTCAACGTCGACCTATCAAAAGGCCGCATCGTTTCGTAGCCGTCGAGCAGCGTATTCAGCTGCCGCGTCGAGTACTCGTCCCTTCCCGGAATCAGGAGCCAAACGTCCTGCGCTGGCGGTCCCATGACCATGTCGTCGAAGTCGACGAAAAACATCTGCTCTCTACCAGTGATCAAATTGCCGAAGTGGCAGTCGCCGTGAATGCGCTGATTCGTCGCTTCCTGAAACCACGACGACGTCAGTTCGCAAATCGCTTCCACCGTTTGCTTGTAAGCCGGCAGGACTTCCGTCGGAATCGTATTCGAATCGACTAAGTGCTTCAAATTGGCGATGCCATAAGTCTCCGGCGACAGCACCAACCGGTGCGCGGCGCGGCGCGCGGCTCCGACGCCGTGGAGCCGGGCGAGTAAGCGCCCGACCTGCGCCAGCTGCTCGTCGTTCAGCTCGTCGGGCGAGCGTCCACCGAGCTTCGGGAAAACGGCGTAGTAAATCGCCGCCTCTTTCATCGTATGCAGCGTGTCGCCGTCCAAAAA
>JAYWBY010000113.1:0-6589 GCA_043781115.1 Pseudomonadota bacterium | reverse complement strand
GACGACCTGACGGGCACCGTCGAGCATATCGGGCTGAAGACGACGCGCGTCAGGAGCATCGGCGGGGAGCTTTTGGTCTTCGCCAACTCCGACCTCACCAAGTCCCGAATCCGCAATTTCAAGAAGATGTACCGCCGCCGCGTCCAGTTCAACATCGGCGTCACCTACCAGACGCCGACGGACAAGTTGAAGAAGTTGCCCGAGATCCTGGCCGGTATCGTCAAGGCCCAGGAAAACGTCGAGCTCGACCATGCGCACTTCATGTCGTTCGGTGATTCGGCGCTCATTTTCGAGGTCGCTTATTTCGTCATGCGCCCCGACAAAAACAAGCACCTGGACATCCAGCAAGCCATCAATTTCCGCATCCACGAGGCTTTCCTCGCCGACGGCATTTCCATGGCTTACCCGTCGCAAACGCTTTTCATCGACAAGGGAACCACCTGACATGCTAAAGATCGCCCGCCTAGCTCCGCAGTTCCTCGTCGTCGGTGCGCTCGCTGCCTGTGCTTCGCTCGGCCAAAAGATCGAACCGAACCTGACGATCTCCGACACCTCCGAGATCGACTTCGCGCCGGTCGCATTCCAACCCGTCGACGGCGTGGCCGACTACAAGTTCGCTAACATGCCGTACAAGGCCGAGTGGGTGAACTGCCGCATTGCGACCAAGCCCAAGGGAACTATTCTCGTCATGCACAGCGACCGGTCAGGGTTCGAGAAGGGCAAATTCTGCAACGGTTGGATGGCTCAGACGTTCCTCAGCCAGGGGTTCGACGTCGTAACCGTCAACCGGCCGGGCTATGGCGCGTCGACGGGAACTCCGGATTTTTCAGGCGCGCAGTCACTCGTCGCCGTGCCCGCCGGGGTTGCCGACGCGCTCGCCAAGGGCAAGAACCAAAAGCCGCTCACTGGCGTCTGGGGTTACGACACTGGGGCCACCGCGGCAGCGCTGGTTTCGAAGAAGCTCAGCGGCGTGAAGTTCCTGATCCTCGGCGGCGGAATTTATGATTACGAACAAGCCGGTAAGGCGACGCAAGACAGCTATCTGAAAAAGGACATCGAGACCATTCGTGCGACCGGCGGCGAAAAGGCGATCGAGGATCGCTCGATCGCCTTCGACGTCTCGGGACTGCCGAAGAACATTGCCATGTATCACGGCAAGCAAGATCAAACGGTCTCGCCAGCCGACGCCAAGGCCTTCGCCGACTCTCTCGAGAGCGCCGGACAATACAGGGTGACGTTCCAGGTAATCGACGGAGTTGCCCACGATATTCCATGGGGCCACCATCGGAAGATCCTGGAAGTCCTGGTCCATTCCCAGGCTGGAGGCTGAGGCTTTCGGGATCTGCGCGAGGCGAGAGGTCGCGGTCTTTCAGACTTCGCTAACTGAAAGCGACCGCGTCGCCTATTGCGTTTTCAAAGTCAATGCATCCGCCCGTCCCTGACCCAGGACGGCAAAATTTTGGGACGACTGGTCAGGCTTCCGTCCAGCACCCGAGGCCAGGCCCGTTTGAGCGTCTCCTCGCCTGGTACGCCTCTTGCTCTTCCGAAGTAAGCGGGAGGCGAGAAGCATTTGAAACTTTTGAAGACCACGAAACGTCCGAGGCGGAAGCCACCGGCAACTTCAGTCAAGGCGCCGCGGTGCCTGGCGATCGTCGAGGACGATCCTTTCGTCCGGGAAGCTTGGGCGCAAGCTGAGCTCGACGTGCGGGTGCTGCTCTTCGCTTGCCCGCGCGACTTCTGGGCTGAGCACGACCGCAACCCAGATCTCCTCGACGACCTGGTTGCGGTAGTTACCGATCATCATTTCGCCAACGACGGCGAGCTCGGCATGGACTTCGCGGTCCGCCTTCGTCTGTCGTTCGACCGACCGATCCTCTTGGCATCCGACGGAGTCTACGAAGATGCCGAGCTGCGCGGGATCGACCGGCGGGTGGCGAAGACGCCTCAGTCGCTGAAGGAGCTAAAGCTCGCTTAAGAACCGCAAAGGACGGGACGATCAGTGATGCGTACTCGTTTCTTGCGCCTCGAGCGCCTTGCTTAACAACGGCATCAGCACGAACGACAGCTGATAGATCTGGTCCGACCGCGCCCGATCTTCAAATCGCTTGACGAACACCCGCGCCGCCTCTTCGAGCGCCGCCTGCATCTCGGCAACGGCTTCGCTGGGAATCGCGACTACGGACGTTTGAATGAAGCGCTCTTTGGCCGGAACTTCGTCGAGCTGTTCGGCCGCTCGCCAAAGCAACTGCCTATGGAAGTGGCGGATCGCGGTCGAGGTCGCGCCGCCTGCCATCGTCTTCGAGCGCTCGGGCTTGAGCCTGTCCTCGCCGTCCCAAGCATCTATTGTCAGAGATGGTTAGGCCATCCGAATGTCAATCCGCCAAGATGCCCCCAGATCGCTGCCGTCAGCCAGCTCTCTTCCGGGGCTTCTGCCGCGGCGTCTCGACGCTCGAACGGCATCGACCATGGCTTCGATTGCGGCGGCGATGATGCAGGCTATCTCGTCGCTTTAGAGGAGCACTCGCGGCGATGAATGCAAACGGGGAGTCGGGGAAGAAAGGAAGCAGGCGGTTTTGTTTAACGGCATCCATGCCACCGTGCTATCAAGCGCCGAGGCCTCGTGACCAACGACAGCTAAAAAGTCTTTCCCCGGCTTCCTTTCTTCCCGACTCCCCGTTCATGGTCCACTCACGCCAGTTCCCTCAGCCCGGCACGAACGTCAGATGCGGATTGTCATAAAGCGGCACGCGAATGCGCGTCGCCACGGCCCGCGTCTTCGCGTTGACGATCGAAAGATCGTTCAACTCGCCGCTGACCGCGATGTGTATCCCGTCGCCGAGCGCGCATAGGCCTCGAACGCAGGTCAACCCCAGATCAAACCCGCTCAAGTAATCGACTTGCTTGGTCGCCGGATCGATTCTCGCGACGACATCGGAAAAGGAGTAGGTGATCCAAAAAGTCCGCGTCTCCGGGTGAAAGATGACGGATTGCGCGCGTCGTTGGTGGATCGGTTCGGCGGTCACGGCGGTGACTTCCCCGCTTAAACGGTCGATCAGCAAAGGAGGCATTGGGGCCGCGAGACGGCCTTCCCAGCGTTCGGCCGGCGATACTTCGACGCCGACGTTGCCGAAGGCTTGCCGTTGCTGGGCCAGACCGGCGTCATCGAACGGAAAATAGTGCAGGGGGACGCCGCAGACGAACCGCTCGCCATCATAGGCGATGTGGGTCAAGGACCCCGAACGTGGCGTGTCGATCGTCGATAGCACTTTGCCGTTCAATGTATCGAGCGTCACCAAGCGAGGATGTCGCGACTTGGGCGCTGGAGCAGCGGGCGTCATGTCGCCATAATGGGAAATCAGCAACTGCGTCTCGGCGTGCCAAACCATGTCATGGGGCCTGACCCCGCCGGAATCCCACAGCGCGACGGTGCGAAGGCTCGGTACTTCGAGCACCAAGATCGCGCCTGTATCCGCTTCAGTTTTGGCTTCGATGCGCCTTAACGACAGGAAGAGTCGCTTGCCGTCTTTCGCCAATAGGCCGTGCCCGGAGAACCAGAGTCCGTCCGGTGCCGTCAAAGTGTGGGCTAGGCCGCCCGGAGCCAGGAGCATCGCTGCCGGACCGTCGAGCGGCAGGACGACGTCGCCCGCGCCTGGAACCCGAATTGCCAGGTGAAGATTTGGAATGGGAACGACTTGTTGCCGCAGCAACTTGCCGCTCGCGACGTCGATTTCACTCAAGACCGACACCTTGCCGCTCAAAACGGCGCCCGGATGGCGATTGCCGTCGAAGCCCACGGCGAGGATCTGACCGTTGAGGCTGCCCAGTTTTCCCGAGGCCGAGGCGGCACGCGACAAAGCGCTAGTCTGGGCCGCGGCACCCGAAGCGATGCCTTTGACTGCGAATCCACCGGCTCCCGCCGCTGCCAATTTAAGAAAGTCCCGGCGTTTGAAGCTCATGAAGTCTCCCTATGCGTTACCGTAGATCCTCTCGACGCTGTGCCCTAAACTTCACTCAAAGCCACCGTTGGAGCGCCGGGGTAGACAGTCCGCGAAGGGGATTTCGGCGCTGCCGGTCTCGTGGAAGTCGGCTGCGTTCCAGCTGCGGACCGAATAGTTCGAAACCGTAAAGATCGTGTCGCCGCTCCGAAAAATCCGGCGGACGTCGGCTTGCGGCGGAATCTGCACCTGCCACGAGACCGGGAGAAAGTTGGCTTGGCAAAGGGCCGGCACCGAGCTGAAGTGAGAGATTCGTTTGATTTCTTCGAAGCCGCTAGCTGATTCCTTGAAAAAGATCGCGCCGGAGAAGTCGAGAGTGTTGTGCATCCGGTTCTGATTTAGAGTCTGATCCTGAGCTTGGGCGTCGATACCGACGTCATCGTTGAACGTCACGAGTGGCAGGGCGAGCACGGCGTCTGTCGGGTCGTAATAGAACGCGTGATGATCTTGCGTGACCTCGGTGTAGCTGCCTCGTTTGCCCATGATCTTGTTGTCGAGGCGCACCAAATTTTCGGGCTTCGAGGCGTCGAAGAGCGACAACTGGAGGCCTTGGAAAAAGGCGCCGTCGCCGACTTGCTTCTCTTCCGTGTCATAGCCGACACCGATCAAGCGGCCTTCCGCGGTCGGATGGAGGTACATCGAAAAGCCCGGCATCTTGAGTTCGCCGGCAATCTGCGGCGTCAAGGGATCGGAAAGGTCGATGGCGAAGAGCGGGTCGGTGCGCTCGAAGGTGACGACATAAGCAAAGTTGCCTGAGTAGCGAACGGCACGGATGTCTTCCCCGGCACCGAGGCTCGGTACCGACGCCACGGTTTTGAGGTCAAGACCATCGGCTTCGAGGACCCAGAGATGGTTGTCGGCGGCGCCTAAGTCGTCTTCGACGCGGACGCTGCCGGTTGTCGTGAACAGTGCCAACAGGTGGCGTTCACCGGCTCGGAGGGCCTTGAAAGCCCACTGGGCGCCGAAGGGCTTGAGGGCTCCGGCGACTTCGCCTTTGGCTGCCGCTGAGAGCAAGCCGGCGGCCGCGTCATAATTGATTTCGATGACTTCTAACCGCTGGTTCAGTTCTTTGTTGAATGCTTGGTACCGCGTCCAGGCGATTTGATCTTCGTAGTTAACCCAAACAGCTTTTGCCGCGGGGTGACCAGCCAGCACCACTTGGTCTTCACTCATGTACATTTGTCGCGTCGGGGTACCCGGGACCGCGACTTCGGAGACGAGCTGGCCCGCGGTGACGTCGAAGGCGACGACGCGAGTGAAGTCCGGTTGCCCGTTGTCGAACGGGGATTTCGTGAAGCTAGAGCAGCCAACGTCCGCGGCCTTGTCGTCTTGAATTGCGACAACGGGCGACTTTTCTAGGTCGAGGACGATCTCTTCGCGCGAATCGGCGTCTTGGTAATCCCAATTATTGTTCTGAAAGACGAGGGGAATCCTGTCTTGGAAGACCATGACGAGTCGACCCTGAACGAACCGCGAATCGACGTACGTTCCGCGGAAGAATTTCTCGCTGATGAGCGAAGGCATGTCGGCGCCGCTTGTGTCATACGCTTTAACCCAAAAACCCATCGCGACACCCTGGTTATCCGTGGCAGCTTTTTGACCCCGACCTGCAACCAGCAAACGATTTTCGGTCGCATAGAGCATCGCGCTCTGCATGTCGTTTAGCGCCAGAATTCCCAGGTACTTCATGGGTGATTTGCGGGTGACGGCGATCTGGACGCCGCCGATCAGCTGGTTGTTCACAACGAAGATGTGTTGGGCGCCCATCTTGATTTGGTCGGCTTCATCGACGCCGGCTTCTTGGAGATTGGTCGTCACGTCCTTGTTGCTGGCAGCTGGCGGAGTCGAACTATCGACGGATTTTTCGGCGCCGGACGTCGCTGCCGATGGAGCCATGTCTGGCATACTAGCGGATGACGCTTTGGCGCTACCACCAGACTGGGAGTACCGGGATTGCCAGTAGAGGTGTTCTAGCCTCTGGGTTTCGAAGAAGTCGGCAGAGTTGTTGATGAGCGCTTGGCGAAGCTCATCGCAATTTTGGTAGTGCTCGAGTTCGCCATGCAAGACCAAGGGTTCCTGGGAAGGCGGCGCCTTTTGGTGATGACTGGTGCTTTTGCCGCCCAGCAGGGCCGAGCCGCACGCGAGGGGCGTCCCGAGTGCGATCATTGCGATCAGTTTGTTCGTGCGCATTCCAGACCTCCCGAGATTTCACATAACGAGGCACGCTCAGCGCGCCCACACTAAGCTTCTCGGTATGCGGGAGGAGGAACCTGTCGAAAGCACGGAACATTTCGTATACAGGTGTATTCTACGGCCGGAACAGACCTACGGCGTAGGCGCTAACGGGGCCAACCGATCGCCGTTGAGGCGTCGCCGCTCAGGTTCGGCTGAAGTTAGCGCACCTTAATCCCTCGCGCGTGTCGCCGCCACGCAGACTTCGGCGCGTGGATCCTCGCAAGTCGAAAGGTTGACCTCGCTGCCGTCTTTAGGGTCGATGGCTTGGCATTTGCCGTTGAACTTCGTCGCATCGGGCGAGCGGGACCAGAGTTCGCCACTGACCGAGAGTTCTCGGCCGAAACGCGAGTTCCGTCTTT